>ONNY01000197.1 GCA_900319305.1 uncultured Prevotella sp. | reverse complement strand
GGTGGTAACTACTATCAGTATGCCAACTTCCAGGTGCAGTTTGACGACTTCGAGGGTTACGAGAAACTGACTTTCTCTGTGATTCCTGTAGAATAAGTTTATGAGTTTAGGTAATACAGTTAAGTTTATGGCTCTGATTGCAGGTATGTTCTGCTTTCAGAGTTTTTTTGTTGGCGACGAGACGATGACGAAGGAAGACGGCATGTATGTCGTCAACACCACCACCATCGGCAAAGACATCGAAGGCTACAATGGTCCTACCCCCTTGAAGGTGTATATCAAGAATAACAAGGTAGAGCATATTGAGCTCCTCAAGTCGATGGAGTCGCCTAAGTACTACGCGAAGGTTAAGAAAGCCTTGCTGGAGAAATGGAACGGTAAGACGGTGAAGGATGCCAGAACGCTTCAGGTGGATGCTGTGACAGGTGCCACTTTCTCTTCAGAGGCCGTTGTCCAGAACGTGCAGATGGCGCTCGACTATTATCAGAAGAACAAGTAAGGTTACTGGAGGCTGAGGTAATAGCCTAAGCGGTAAAGTTTGAAAACCCATAAAGAGGGACGGGATCCACAGAGGTTCCGTCTCTCTGCTTTTTTGAAGACCTGATGCCAGAGGCGGATGAGGTTTCTTACGATGGAGAGATGGATGCCTGAGACGAGGGTGAGCAGTCGCGAGTAGCCTCGCAGTTCGTTGCGGAAGGTGTGGAGTGTCCGCAGTCCTTCTTCCGTCTTCGCCACAAAGGCGGCATTGGTCTCGAAGGTGCCCATTCCCAGAGGGTTGTCGATATGGAGGATAGGCACATGATGCTGGTGGAGCGTCTTGCCCAGGAGCACATCTTCATAGCCGTAATGACGGAACCGCTCGTCGAAAGGATACTGGAGTAGGAGGTCACGACGGATGAGCAGGTTGGCTGTGTGGATATGCTGATGGGGTGAACGCTGGCGTTCTGCAGCGGTGTGACGGGGTTCTTCGGCCTGTTCGTAGAGGTATCGGAGGTTACCTTTCTGGTCATCAGGGGAGCCACAGATGGTAATCCCTCCATCGACCACCGTCTGACAGTCGGCATTTAGATAATTCTGGATGAATGTCTCGCTGACGACACTCATATCACTGTCGATCAACAGCAGAAACTCGTATTGGGCTGTCTGTGCGAGGAAGTTGCGGATCGAGGCTCGTCCCGTGTTCTCCGTCCTGACGATATACCGACAGTGGGACAGTGCGTTGATGGGTCGGTTGGCCTGAATGGCGGAAGGCTCTGTGGAACCGTCGTCACCCACGATGATCTCATAGGGGATGTCTGCCTGCTCAAGTTGACTGTGCAACTGCTCCACCAAGGACAGACAGTTGCAATTGTAGGCTGGTATGAGTACCGAGAGACTTTGCATAGGGTGATCCGACATTAAATTTGCATGCAAAGTTACAAATTTTTGAGAAAAGAAGTAAACCCAATGGTTATTTTTTTGTATCTTTGCCCCAGAATTCTAAATTAATTGCTTATGAAATCAATGAGAATTTTGGGCTTAGCCCTGATGATGCTGATGGCTGGTAGTACTCAAGCCCAGACAGTCAAAGAGACTGCTGACAGTGTGGTAGCTGGCGTGAAGTCGGGTAACGTGAAGGCGGCTTATTCGAAAATCAAAGATTCGTTTGAGTTGAAGCGGGTAAGTGCCGAGAAACTGATTGGTACGTGGGACTATAAGGAGCCTGCCGTCTATACGACCAAGGGTAATATTCTCATTAGGATGGCTGGTAACGCAGTAGCCGACCAACTGGAGAAACTGTTGCGCGGCTATATCGAGAAGAGTCATATCACCCCTGAGAATACGCAGTTCACATTCCATAAAGACGGTCATTTCGACAGGAACGTGGCTGACCATAAGGCCAGTGGTGTCTGGATTGTCAGTGAAGACAGACTGGTCCTGGGTATCAACAATCTGATGACTGCCGATATAACCACCCATTACGAGGACGGCGAACTGATGTTGCTGATTGATGTTGATAAGCTGATGAATGCTTTTAAGGCCCTCGGAGCCATCAAGGATACTAAGACGAATAAGCAGCTGATTAAGTTGTCTAAAAAGATTCCTGGCGTACAGGCAGGCTTCTTACTTGTTAAAAAACAATAAAATATAAGGCTTCTTATGCGCGCGTTCGCGTAAAAAGTAGTAACTTTGCAGCCGCTATTACGAGATAATGGCATGAAATTCAAAATTTTAACAACAAAATTACAACAAAATGGCAACAAAAATCAGATTGCAGCGCGGTGGTCGTAAAGGTTATGCTTTCTATAGCATCGTGATCGCTGACGCTCGTGCACCACGTGATGGTAGATTTACTGAGAAGATTGGTACTTACAATCCTAACACCAATCCTGCCACAGTAGATTTG
>ONNY01000191.1 GCA_900319305.1 uncultured Prevotella sp. | reverse complement strand
GGTATTATAACCGTAAGCCCAGTAGCCAGCCTGCATGCCGTTGATGCTTACGGTTGGTTCGGCCATAGCGCCATCAAATACCAACATGGCGTGCTTGTAGCCTTCGGGAATGGTGATGGTGCGCTTATAATGTCCCTCGCCAATCCAAGGCAGAGCCCCGGATCTTCCACTCTTTTCGGTAGCTTCGGTTTCTCCATTTTGCTCGATAGCCACATTCTGCAGATCCCATTTCTTATCGAAGGGTCCGGCTATGGCCCAGTCGTGAGGCACACGCACAGTTTGCCATGTCTGTTGATCTCTGGAAAAACTCCAGTCATCAGTGAGGATGGTCTCCTGACGGGGCTGTGCCAACGCTGTTAAACTGATCGTTAGAAATGCTGTTAATAGATTCGCTTTCATTTTAGAATGTAATTAGTTGTTATTATTTTGGCGCAAATATACGAAAAAATCCCGAAATAGTTGGCTAATTGGCAGAATTAATGTAATTTTGCACCTAATTTCCAAGAATAAATACTTTACGATATGAAGGATTCGTATAAACATCAGTTGAGAAGTGCAGTCTGCACCGAAGGCCGTAGGATGGCAGGTGCCCGTGCCCTTTGGGTGGCTACAGGTATGAAACATGAGCAGTTTGGTAAGCCAATCATTGCTATTGTCAACTCATTCACCCAGTTCGTGCCAGGTCACACCCATTTGCATGAGATCGGTCAGATTGTACGGGAAGAGATAGAGAAGATGGGCTGCTATGCTGCAGAGTTTAACACGATTGCCATCGACGATGGTATTGCCATGGGGCATGATGGTATGCTCTATTCATTGCCCTCACGTGACATCATTGCCGACTCTGTAGAATATATGGTCAATGCCCACAAGGCTGATGCGATGATCTGTATCTCCAACTGTGATAAAGTAACCCCAGGTATGCTGATGGCTTCCATGCGATTGAATATCCCTACGGTGTTCTGTAGTGGTGGTCCGATGGAGGCTGGTCGCTGGCGTGGTGAGAATGCCGACCTGATCACAGCGATGGTAAAAGGCGCAGATCCTTCTGTCACAGACGAGGAGATGAAGGAGATTGAAGAATGTGCCTGTCCTGGTTGTGGTTCATGCTCTGGTATGTTTACTGCCAACTCGATGAACTCACTCACAGAGGCCATCGGTCTCTCTCTGCCTGGCAATGGTACCATCCTTGCGACCCATACCAACCGCGTGGAGTTGTTCAAGGCTGCTGCCCGTCAGGTGGTGAAAAATGCCTTTGCCTATTATCAGGATGGTGATGAGAGTGTTTTGCCTCGTAATATTGCTACCCGTAAGGCTTTCCTGAATGCGATGTCGCTTGATATTGCGATGGGTGGCTCTACGAATACCGTACTCCATCTGTTGGCTGTAGCCCAGGAGGCAGGAACTGACTTCACAATGAAGGATATCGATGCATTGAGTCGCAAAGTGCCCTGTCTGTGTAAGCTGGCTCCTAACACTCAGAAATACAGTGTTCAGGAGTGTGGTCGTGCGGGTGGTATCCTGGGTATCTTGAATGAACTGAATAAAGGTGGTCTGATTGATGGTTCTGCAGTTCGTGTGGATGGAATGAACCTCGCTGAGGCCATGAAGAAATATAGTATTGTTGATGGAAGCATCGATGCTGAGGCAAACCGTATCTATCAGACGGCTCCTGGCAACCGCTTCTCTACGAAGATGGGGTCTCAGTCGGAAGAGTGGGGAACCCTCGATACCGATCGCGCCAATGGATGTATCCGTGATCTCGAACATGCCTATACCAAAGACGGTGGACTCGCTGTGCTCTTTGGTAATATCGCTCAGGACGGCTGTGTCGTAAAGACTGCTGGCGTGGATGAAAGTCTCTGGCACTTCGAAGGTCCTGCTGTCGTATTCGACTCTCAGGAAGATGCCTGTGAGGGTATCCTTGGTGGTCAGGTGAAGAGTGGCGATTGTGTGGTGATTACCCACGAAGGTCCGAAAGGTGGTCCTGGTATGCAGGAGATGCTTTATCCCACCTCTTATATTAAGAGTATGCATCTTGGTAAGGAGTGTGCACTGATTACCGATGGCCGTTTTTCTGGTGGTACCAGTGGCCTGAGTATCGGACATATCTCTCCTGAGGCTGCCAATGGTGGTAACATCGGTAAGATTAAGGATGGTGATATCATCGTGATCGATATCCCTTCACGCAGTATCAGCGTGAAACTCTCTGACGAGGAACTGGCAGCCCGTCCGCAACAGCCTCTGAAGCGCAACCGAGTGGTATCTAAGGCGCTTCGTGCCTATGCCCAGAGTGTATCATCAGCTGATAAAGGTGGAATCAGAATTATTGCAGACTAATATGAAAGATAGAATAACTGGTGCGAAAGCGTTGATGCGTGCTTTACAGGCAGAGGGTGTAAAGACCATCTTCGGATATCCTGGTGGTTCCATCATGCCTGTCTATGATGCGCTCTTCGACTATACACGTGGTGAGAAAAAATGTTTCGACCATATATTGGTGCGTCATGAACAGGGTGCAACACATGCCGCAGAGGGCTATGCCCGCGTCAGTGGTGAGGTCGGTGTGGCTTTGGTAACCAGTGG
>ONNY01000189.1 GCA_900319305.1 uncultured Prevotella sp. | reverse complement strand
TTTGATTGACCTGATCTTTTCCATCAGAAATCCTCCGCAAAGTTAATCAATTAATGAACAACTTCCAAATAAATCAGTAACAATTTGACGCTTTTGCACAAAAAATAGTATTTTCATTTTCATAATTAAATAGTTTAAGAGTTAAACAAATATGATTTCGAGGGCAAAGATAAGAATTATTTCTGAAACTCAAATGAAAAAGGCAGGGAATTTTAGAAATCCCTGCCAAAAATATCCTACTTCTCATCTTTACGGATAATCTTGTGTTTAATCTTCACAACAGCAAAATTAAGCTCTATTTCTGTTTCTGCTGTTGTAGTACTAAGGTTGTTACCTATCATGTCCGCCATTAGTTCTCCACTATGCTTTAGAAGCTGTTGTTGCTGCTTTCCACCATCCTCTGCGTTTTGAAGCCTTTCCATAGTACTTGCCAATTCGCGAACAGTTACAAAAGTATCCACAATTGCTAAGGTAGTATTTGTTGCTCTTGGTGATTTAATGATGGTTGCTAGCATATAGAGACCTCTTTGGGTAAAGGCCGTAGGTTCTACAGTACTGAATTTCAGTTTGTTAAGGCGGTCAAAACTTTTGACCACCTCTGCTTTTTCGTACTTGTCAAGTACAAAAATATAGCCATATGGGAACTTGTCTGGATTGTTTTTTACTGCCTGATTAATCTCTTTGGTCTTCACCCCATACAAGTCAGCAACATCACAATCTAACAATACCTTTTGATTACGAAGAGATATCAACTTCTCCTCGACATCTTTTGTTGTAATAACAGATAATTCATTCATGTCGTTCTTTAGCATAAATTTAAGTGAAACAATATCATTTCGGCTGCAAAGATAAGAAAAGTTTCCTGAAACTGAAAAGAAAAAGGCAGGGAATTTTAGAAATCCCTGCCAAATAAGATTGGGTTGTCTTACCAATATGAGTCTTATCTGATACCTAAGCGGGCCTCGACGACATTTACGACGTAGTCGCCAAGTTTTTCGCACTCGTTGATGAGATCCATGTAGATGGTACCTACGGCGTAAGTGTATTCGTGGTTGTTCACATCCGTGATGTTCTGCGTCTTCAACTGGTTGCGGTAGTTGTTGATCTCATGCTCGATATTGAATGAGCGGTTGGCATCGAACGACTCCTTGCGGCCCTTCATCAGACGGTTCATCTGCGTGAGCGACTGATCCGTGAGTTCCATCATCTGGTGGATGTGATCATACTGCTTCTCGATGAAGTGATCCTCCTTGCCATTGTACTTACGAGAGATGGTACGCGCCATGTTGTAGCAGGCATCGCCGATGGACTCGAGTTCAGAGATCTCACGAAGCATCGCACGGATCTTGGCCTTCGTGTCGTCAGAGAGGTGGGCATCACTCACGGAATCGAGATACTTGGCAATCTCCAGCTCCATGTTATCGCTGATTCCCTCATACTTCTCAATACGCGTGAAGAGCTTATTGAAGTCACCAGCCTTGTTGTCTTTCTTGTTCGACGCACTACTTGAGAGCGTCAGCAGCTCACGCACCATACCAAACATACGCTGCATACGTTCTGAGAACGACTGTATCTCCTTCTGAGCCTCAAGCACTGAGAGCTCCGGGGTCTTCATGAAGCCAGCTGTAATGAAGTGCAGGCGGAACTCATCTTCCTCATCCACCTTCTTAGGCCTGATAACCCAGCAGACGAAGCGCTCGATCTGGGGGATGAACCAGATAAGGATAAAGGTATTCGCCACGTTGAAGGCTGTGTGGAAGGCAGCAAGCACAAAGCTCAGCTTAGCCGAGTTGGCCAGGAACACGCTGGTCTCAACGGCCTCTTTCTGCATATCGACATCATAGCCTACCCATCCGCATACCATATCGATGAACGGACGGAAGACGAACAGGATCCAGATGACACCAAACACGTTGAAGAACATGTGAGCCAAAGCAGCACGACGAGCCTGCGTGTTTGCCGACATCGCAGCGAGGTTTGAGGTAACGGTGGTTCCGATGTTCTCACCCATCACCAACGCGATACCCTGATAGATAGGCAGGGCGCCGCTGGAGCAGAGAATCATCGTGATAGCCATCACGGCTGCAGACGACTGTACACAGAAGGTCATCACACCACCCAAGAACAGGAATACCAAGGTGGTGAGGAACGAGTCAGGATCAAACGAGGCGAAGAAATTGAGCAAAGCCTCATTCTCACCCAGATGCATCTCCGTTCCCGTCATGCGGAGGGTTCCCAGACCCAACAACAGGAATGACAGACCAAACAGGAAGTCGCCGATATATCTGTATTTCTTCAGATAGATCAGGATGATACCCATGAAGAAGGCAGGATAGACAGCACTGGTGATGTCGAACGACATACCAGCTGACATAATCCATGCCGTCAGCGTGGTTCCGATGTTAGCACCCATAATGACAGAGATGGCCTGAGCCAACGTCAAGAGCCCGGCATTCACAAACGAGACTGTCATCACCGTCGTTGCTGTAGAAGACTGGACAGATGCCGTTACCAGCATACCTGTCAACATACCTGTAAAACGATTGGTAGTCATTGCACCAAGGACGTGTCGCAACTGCGGACCCGCCATCTTCTGCAAGGCTTCACTCATCGACTTCATACCAAACATCAAAAGGGCGAGTGAACCCAGAAGTTTAAAAATAATCCAAATCGACATAAAGATTTGCTAT
>ONNY01000188.1 GCA_900319305.1 uncultured Prevotella sp. | reverse complement strand
TTGAGGTCACACGCTTCACCTCCTCACCGTTACGGTCGTAGCAGGTGATCTGGATGGCGGTGTCGGCCAACTCGTCCTTCAGATCCTGCGTCGGTGTAAAGATGATACGACGCGTCTTGATAAGTGATGTCTTCACATCGTTGACGTTCTCAACGGCTTTTGCGCGCAGACCGAAGCGCATCGTGCCGAGACCTGGCAGAGCCACACTGTGACCCTCGGTAGCCCATGCCTTGATCACCTTACCCGCTCCGTCCCAACAGGCCTGCATCACACCCTCGGTTACACCCGAACGCAGTGCAGCTTCCTTGATGACCTTGTCCTGGTCAAGGGTTGAATACAACTCCGGCAGCATCACGTAGCGATAAACGCCTGGATTCTTACCGATCTTAATCTCTCGCTCTTTGGCTTTTACTTTCAATGCCATACTTCTGAAATTTTAAGAGTTAAACAATAAATTGACTGTTCGGAGGAGGATTTCCTAGAATTAAATCTAGCACTTGCTACATTTAAATGTAAAAAGTTCCAGAATTAAATCCCGCAAATTTCCTTCCGCATGACAAAGGTACGACATATCAATAGTGGCAGCTGTGCTGTTTTGTGTGGTTCAGTACAATTCAAAACTCTTTTCTTGAAGGAATGTTGTTTTTCATGGTTCGCAGAGGTATTCCACAATCAATTCCACCTCCCGGCGGGTGTAGCGGTGGGCATGGGGCGGTGAGTTCAGTTCACGTAGTTTATCTCGCAGTTCGGTGCAGTAGTTGATCCAGTAGTTCAGGTTGTTCATGGCCCCCTTCTTCGTCTTGGCATCGGGGAAATAGAGCATAGCCAGTTCCGACTTGCCGTAACTGCGGATCTCGAACGGCTTCACCGGCTCGTATTTCTGACTAAAGAGTTGCAACAATTCTTTCAGTGCTTTTTCTGTCATATAAAAAAGATTTTTAGGAGTTGGTTTATTAAACATTAGAATAAATAATCCACGAGATCGATCTTGGCGGCTTTCTGGGCGGGGGTGGCATGTTGTTCGAGGAGCCCGCTGACGCGGATGGGCGGCGATCCCTCCCAGAAGGGCGAGGCCATCACCTCCTGCGCCGTCTGGTACCAGTAGCGATAGGCCAGGCCGTCGGGGTCGGTATCGGGGAAGAGGATGATCCTGTGCCCCCTGAGGGGACGGAACTTATCGACCTTGAGTTCATAGAGACCGCCTGCAGCCAACCAGATGTACTGGGGATAGTGCTCGCTCAGGATGACGGCCGTCTTCTCAGCCTCTACGATGGCGACGGCATCGCCACATCCCCGGATCAGGTGGAGGCCGAAAAGACAGTGGAACGACTCGTGCTCTGTCTTGGGCAAATGGTAGCGCTGGTTCAGCAGCGCACTCACCCAGGTGGGATTCTGCCGTTTGTTGCGGTGGCAGTCGGAGTTGTAGTACATCACCTTACCGTCATGGAGATTGCCCTCATGGTCGATCTGCCAGAAGATCACACCGCCCTTTGTCGAGGCACCCAACCTATAACGGTAGGCGGCATGGAGCATCTGCTCGAACGAGAGATAGCCACAACCGACGAGTGCCTGACAGAACTGGCTGCAGATCGAACTGCTGCGCTGCACCATCGAGGCGGGATGGTAGAGGGTGAACGGCTCCTGCTGAAGTTGGGCGAGGATCGATTTGAAACTGGGGGATAGAATCTGATGGAGTTTCATCGTTGCTTTCCGGTTTTTGGTTACTGTGCTCCCTACTGGAGTAACACCCCTTCCTACTATAGCCTCCCTTTAGGGGGAGGGCTATATAGAAGGGGGGGTGGTTACTCAGGCAGGAGCATCACCACCACGCGGCCGCAGCGGTCGTTGGTTTTCCTGATCACCCGCTGCGCCTCGGCCTCAGAGAAGATCTTCTCAAAGTAGGTCTGCCGCAGGATATGAGCCTCACGCATGGCAGTCTCCTCGAAGTCGGCATAGCCCATCACGGAGCGTCCGCCCATCACCATCCCGAACAGCGTCCTGAAGTTCCATTCCCAAGGGCAGTCAGGGTTCTCGGGATGGCGGATGATGTAGTTCTGGTTAAAGGTGTCGGCTGATGCCTTGCCATAACTTGCAAAGCCTCTGCCGCCGCGGCTGTCGTCGAGGCTGGCAGCCGTGGGCAGTCCGTTGTCGTCCATCTGGTAACACACAGGACTGTCGATGTCAAATTTTCTCGTCATCGACTGTTCGATGCAGAAGGTTGGTCTTTCAGCATTTTTCTGCCTGAGTTTCTGACAGGCATACACCTCGAAAGCCTTGTTCATCAGTTCCGTGCCCAGCCAGCCTCTCAGACCGCGGTTCTCGGCACTGCGATTCTGGTGGATCACAGTCACGATGTTGCATTCGCACGTCTGACTGAGTCTCATGAAACTCTCGATCAACTCCTGTGCCTTCTCGCCATTATTGATGTCACTCACGAGGTCACGCACGTTGTCCACGATCAGGATGTCGGGTCTGTAGGCATCCACGCCTTCGGCGATGAGGTCATAGCGCTCACCGACATCGACGGAACGCACATTGAACACGAAGAAGCGGTCTTCAGGAAACTCACCGTCGAGAGGATGTACTGCGTGCTCTGCGGATTCTGTTCGGTATCCACCCACATCACCTTCAGCGGCTCCTGCCTGATCCGTTCGATGCCGACCAACCCACCCTGTTCCAGATCTCTGGCACAGCAGGCCATGAGGATCGAGATGAGCATGGTCTTACCCGTCTTGGGCTGACCCGTGATGACTGTCAGGTCTTTTCGCGGCAGACAGGGTTTGCCGTTGATATTGAAAAGAAACTCTTCATCCTCGATGGCGCTGGTCGATACGATACGCAGTTTGTCGAGTTTCAGGAGCAGGGGTGTAATCACTGAGGTCTCTCCTGCCTTGGAGAGTTCCTCTGAAACCTTGGTTTTGTTTTCTGTCATAACTTTGAATATTTTTGTTTTCATTGATTGTCAGGTGCGCACCTTACATGGGACAAAGTTACGAAAAACAAAACATAAATACCCCCTACAATGTACGTACATGTAGGGGGTATAACAGGGTGTTTCAAATAACTATTCAGACAAAGACAGCCTTTAGTTTTTCGCGAAATTCCAGTGACTGATTTTGATTCAATGAGGTATAATAGTCGCGGTACATATTACGGCGATTCCAAAATTGATGTCAAGTCGCTTTGCCATCTCAAAGGCCAGTATTGCCGAGAGCGTCCGAGAGAGTAAAGGCTGAAAGTGCTCATTGACATAACCAGCCTGCTGGGCCTTCTGCCAGAGCACCATCGCCTCAGGCGTGGCAAGGGGCTCGGGCAGTTCGGGCGGTTCAAGGGTCGGTGAATGATCCTTTGCCGAAACATCCGACTTGTCGGTATTGAACACCTGTGAGCCAATGTGGTTGACATACTGCGCGCCTTTCTCTACCTTGATCAGCGTGATGTGGCTGCCATGCTGACCGTCTGACTGATGCAGCCATTCAAGCAGACGGTTTATCTGATCAATAAGATCATCGTTTTTATTTTTATTCATATTTTGTTTCTTATTTAATTAAAGTTTTGTCTCAATTTTTATGTCTCACAAAAATGCGCCGGCGATCCATGACCACCAGAGCGCATCGGTTGAAGCCTCCTTCTAAGGTGACTTCTCCAGACGGGCATAGGCCCAAAGATAGACGGCCCAACTAAGTGAGCCAGGGGTGAAACATATCATTGTTTTAAGCAAATGACTCACAGAGCATTGCTGCTCCATGAGTCAAAAAGTTAATATTAGGGGTCTGTCCCCCATCGTTAAATATTTGATGCAAATTTACTGATAATCTATGATATATGCAAAAATTTCATATGAAATTTTGCGCACATGATATAAATATACCCATATTTTTGTACAGATCGAATGAAAGCTGCATATTTATAAGCCAAAATAGAAAAAACTTCGCATTTTGTTTTGTATATCGTTTATTTCTTCGTACCTTTGCAATCGAACATCGGCATGATGCCGGTGTGACTTTTGTGGGTAAAATAACAGCATTAGCTGATTATTCGGTTCATCATGAAACCTGAGAAATTTCAAAGATAGCGTAACCGATGATTAGTCACTGATGTCTGCGTCGAATGGCGTGGACATGACTTATCTGGTTACGCGGGCTTTCTCAGGGCCTCATGATGTAGATAAGGCGGTTCACGCTTTTTCTGTGTCTGGAGGTCTCTTAGTTTTAGCCCGTTGCAAATCCCGATAAGTCAGCAGTGCACAAACAACAGCTGTGCAATCGATGAAGACAGAGAGACAACAGGCTGCTGCCGCTGCGGCATTTGCCCAGCGGTGGAAAGGCAGGGGATATGAGAAGGGCGACTCGCAGGTATTCTGGACG
>ONNY01000186.1 GCA_900319305.1 uncultured Prevotella sp. | reverse complement strand
GTGGTTTAAGTATGATTATTGATTTCGAGGGCAAAGGTACATAAAAAAATCCAAACCACCATGCAGTTTGGATCTTTTTTAATATTCTACGGTCCCTGATTCGGTTCCTGAGCTTGTCAAATGGCATAGAATAAGAGCCAATTGTAGAGAATTTAGAAATTCTTATTTGTTAGTAAGAGCCATTTGCCACATCGATAAGTGGTTCTTTTTTTATGTCTTTACACAATTGGTACTTTCAACATTTCAACAATTCAACAATTGGAGAAATATGAAGAACAATAAATACATTAAAATTTAATTTAATATTATTATATATTATAATATATAATAATATTAATATATTAATTATATTTGCTTGTTGAATCCAAATAGACCAATTGTTGAAATGTTGAATTGTTGAGGATATAGACATTTACATCAAAGAATCTTGTTAAATGTAGGAGATTTGATGATATTGAGGAAGTACTGATGGAGGCGGGGATCGTTGTCGAGCTCGGGGTGGAAAGCGGTGGCGAGTTGATTGCCTTGGCGGGCGGCAACGATATGTCCATCGACAGTAGCGAGGGCTTGGCAGTCGTCGGCGGTGATCGTCTCGATATAGGGTGCACGGATGAAGGTCATGGGCACATCGGAGCCGATGTCTGTGACAGAGCCAACAGTGTGGAAACTGCCCAACTGACGACCGTAGGCATTACGACGCACCTGGATGTGCATCGTGCCCAGACGACCTTCGGAGAGCAGGATCATGCCGGCACAGGTGCCGAAGACGGGCATACCGTCGAGGATGGCCTCGCGGATAGGGGCGAAGAGCCCGAGTTCGTTGAGGAGGCGCATCTGGACGGTACTCTCACCACCAGGGAGAATGAGGCCGTCTTTCGGTTGCTGCCAGTCTTTCAACTGGCGCAACTCGAAAGTCTCGACTCCAAGGCGCTGGAGCACCTGTTCATGTTCGATAAAGGCCCCTTGTAGGGCGAGTACTGCGATTCTCATTTGCCGCGTTCTGCCATTAAGAGTTCGATTTCCTGTTCGTTGATACCTACCATTGCCTCGCCGAGATCCTCTGAGAGTTCTGCGAGCAGTTTGGCGTCCTTGTAGTTGGTGACGGCCTGTACGATGGCTGCAGCGCGCTTGGCGGGATTGCCGCTCTTGAAGATACCGCTACCCACAAACACACCCTCGGCGCCGAGTTGCATCATCAGGGCGGCATCGGCAGGGGTTGCCACACCACCAGCGGCGAAGTTGACCACAGGCAGTTTGCCGTTCTCATGCACGTATTTCACGAGTTCGTAGGGCGCCTGCAGTTGTTTGGCGGCTTCATAGAGTTCATCCTCACTCATGCTGACGAGGCGGCGGATCTCACTCTGCATGAGACGCATATGACTGACGGCCTGTACGACATCTCCCGTGCCTGGCTCTCCCTTCGTACGGATCATCGTGGCTCCCTCGGCAATACGGCGCAGGGCTTCTCCGAGGTTCTTGGCACCGCAGACGAAAGGCACGTCGAACTTGGTCTTGTCGATGTGGTAGATGTTGTCGGCTGGTGAGAGTACCTCGCTCTCGTCGATATAGTCGATCTCGATGGCCTGCAGGATCTGGGCTTCTGCGATATGGCCGATGCGGCATTTCGCCATGACGGGGATGCTGACGGCTTCCTGAATGCCACGGATCATCTTAGGATCGCTCATGCGGGAGACGCCACCAGCGGCACGGATATCGGCTGGGATGCGTTCGAGGGCCATCACGGCACAGGCACCTGCGGCCTCGGCGATACGAGCCTGTTCGGGGGTTGTCACGTCCATAATCACACCGCCTTTAAGCATCTGAGCCAACTGGCGGTTCAAGTCTTGTCTGTTTGTTTCCATTACTTTGCTAAATTTTAGAGTTGATTAAAAAACTGGGTGCAAAGTAATGGCTTTTCCAGGACAACAGGAAATCGGGTTCGCGTTCTGATAAACGAAAACTCAATTTGGATAAATCCTCTCGTGTGCGTGTGTACTTACTTTCTCACCTGACTGGGGGCGACACCCTTCTGCTTCTTGTAATAGCGCGACAGATGGGCTTGTGAGGAGAAGCCCAGCAGCGTGGCAATCTCCTTGAGGGGCTTGCTGGTGCTGGTGAGCAGGGTGGTGATCTCTGAGGTGATACGTTCGTCGATCATCGCTTTGGGGGAGCGGTGGGCGATGCTGCGCGTGACCTGACCTAAATAACGGGCACTGACACCGAGTTGCTCAGCGTAGAAGGCTACATCACTATAACGATTGTAGAAACGGTCGATGGCGGAGAGAAAGAGGTTATAGAGTTCGCCACTGCGACTGTTGTCCTCGGTATAGCCCTTGGGTTTCATGCTGACGTAACTGCGGGCATGGAGCATCGCCTCGTTGACGGATTCGCCACTGCTGAGATAGTAGGCGAGGGCAGCAGCCAACTGGTTGGCATGTCCGTGTTGCCGGATGCCTGTTGGCAGGTCGGAGGGTTCGAGTACGATGGTGCAGAGGGGGATAAGCAGCTCCTGAATCGTGTGATACACCTGCGGCTCCACCAGCAGGTCGCCGGCGACGACTTGCACCACGTCGATGCGACGCAGCAGACCGATCTTCACCACCTGCGGCTGCAGGTCGTTGAGGATGGCCTCTATCTGTGTACGGACGGTGGAGGCGGGGAGGTCGTAGAACTCCTGGATACCGAGGGTGTTCTGTACGGTGATCGAGGTGACGGCTGATGTAGCCGTACCGCCGAGTTCGCTGATGCAGCGTATGTCAGCCTGCAAGCCTGAGCCGCCAGAGCCGTCGGAACCTGTAATCGTCAATATGGTCTGCATAATGTTCGTTTAGTATCCGGGTGCAAAATTAAGCAATTCTGAGCGAAAACAATCGTTTTTTCGGCAAGAATTTAAATAGGAAAAATTGGGGACTCGAAACTGTCACAGCTTCGAGCCCCCGGCAAACTTCAAACAACCATAAAGGTTATCGAATAAATAGTAATTCTCTATACTTTGGCAGCGGCCAGAGTGAATCATCAACGATGAGTTCCAGTTTGTCGATCTCGTAACGGATGGTGTCGAGTTTCGGCTCTACCTTGTCGTGGTAGGCGATGGCCTTCTCGTGCTCATCCTCGATCTTGTTAGCCAACTTACGGGCATTGACGAGTTCCTCGACACCCTTTTCGATGGCACTGGTGCGCTCGGCAATCTCCTCGATGATCTTGAGGTTGCGGGCGTTCAGCTTCTCGGCCTTGTCAACGGGGAAGGCGCCAGCGACGCTATCCACATTCTTCAGCAGCGCACTCTGATAACGGGTGGCCACAGGAATGATGTGGTTCATCGAGAGGTCGCCGAGTACGCGGGCCTCGATCTGGATCTTCTTCGTGTAGGTCTCCCATTTCACCTCGTTACGGGCCTCCAGTTCCTTCTGAGTCATCACACCCAGGCTCTCAAACATCTCGATGCTCTCCTTGTCGAGGTAGCGCTCGAAGATGACGGGACAAGACTTCTCGACGTCGAGTCCGCGCTTGGTGGCTTCGATCACCCATTCGTCGCTGTAGCCGTTGCCGTCGAAGCGGATGGGCTTACAGGTCTTGATATCCTCGCGCAGCACGTCGATGATGGCGTGGAAGGTTGCGCTGTGGCCTGTACCGGCGAGTTTCTTCTCGTACTCAGGGATCTTGGCATCCACACGCTTCTTGAAGCTGACGAGTGCCTCAGCAACAGCAGAGTTCAGGGCAATCATTGCACTGGCGCAGTTTGCCTCAGAACCTACGGCACGGAACTCAAAGCGGTTACCTGTGAAGGCGAATGGAGAGGTGCGGTTACGATCGGTATTGTCGATTAGCAGCTCTGGGATCTCAGGAATATCCATCTTCAGTCCCTGCTTGCCTGCCATGGCGAGGATGTCATCTACATCGGCCTTCTCGATATGATCGAGGAGTTCGCTCACCTGCTTACCCAGGAACGAGCTGACGATGGCAGGAGGTGCCTCGTTGGCGCCCAGACGATGGGCGTTGGTGGCACTCATGATAGAGGCCTTCAGCAGTCCGTTGTGCTTATAGACACCCATCAGGGTCTCAACGATGAAGGTAGCGAAGCGCAGGTTAGCCTCAGGCGTCTTACCAGGGGCGTGCAGCAGGATGCCGTTGTCAGTGCTCAAAGACCAGTTGTTGTGCTTACCAGAACCGTTGATGCCTGCGAAGGGCTTTTCGTGCAGCAGCACACGGAAACCGTGCTTACGAGCCACCTTCTTCATCACTGACATGAGCAGCATGTTATGATCGACGGCGAGGTTGGTCTCCTCGAAGATCGG
>ONNY01000183.1 GCA_900319305.1 uncultured Prevotella sp. | reverse complement strand
ACTCAACAGCCTCATTATTGAGGAGCGTTTCAATCTCAATGATGTGGAGTACAAGAATAAGTTACTAGAGTTAATCAACCAATTAGTGAAGGTGTGAAAAGATATTTGTACAATTACCAGACCGTCGTCGAGTTCTCGGAGTCGGTGCCAAGCCATGCGGTCTTGTTGAGATGCCAGCCTGCCAGCAATGCCTGTCAGACGTTGGAACAGGAGCACATGGTGGTATCGCCTGACTACTGGCTACAGGCAGGAATCGATGCATTCTATAATCGCATTCTTTACGGTGGAGCCACTGAGCCACACAAGACTTTCGCATACGTCAGCACGGGTATTGTAACGACAGATACCTATATATTAAAGTATCGTGGCGAGAACTTGTTCCTGTTTAAGCAACCCACGACACTAACCACAGTCAAGGAGCCGTTGATGGAGGCAACCGAAAATGTCATAGATGCTGCCTACGCAATCTGCAATTGGATAAACAAAAATATAGTGTATGAGCCTCTGTGCACCACTGTCGAGACCACAGCAGCCGAGGTGTTGGAGCGGAAAAAGGGTGTTTGTCAGGACTTTGCCCATCTTATGATAGCCTTTTGCCGTCATCAGGGCATTCCCGCCCGCTACGTCAACGGCTTCCTCGTGGGCGAAGGCGAAACCCATGCCTGGGTGGAAATCTTCGATGGCTACAACTGGCTGGGCTTCGATCCCACCCACAACTGTCGAATCAGCGATGGCTACGTCAAACTGGCACATGGCCGCGATGCCCGCGACTGCTCCGTCAACCGAGGACTCTACACTGGCCTTGCAAACCAGCAAACCACAATTCACGTTACATTACAAGAAATATGATAAAGACAATTGTTTCAACAGAACTTCCCATCGACGAGCAGTTCCGCATCCGCAAGAATGTTATTCAGCACGGCAGGAAGGACGGCCTGCGCTTTTGTGTGGTAACAGGCACCCATGGCGACGAACTGGAAGGGCAGATGGTATGTTATGAATTGGCCCGTATTGCTACGGAACATATCGATGCCCTCGATGGTACATTGGAAATCTATCCCGCTCTCAATCCGCTGGGTATCGACACCATTCAACGGGGTATCCCCAACTTCGACCTCGACATGAACCGCATCTTCCCTGGCGATCCGCAAGGTACTATGGCCGAACAGACGGCTCATGCCATCATTGAGGACATCAAGGGGGCCGACATGGTGATAGACATTCACTCCAGCAACCTTTTTTTGCGTGAAACACCTCAGGTTCGCATCAATGTGAAGGATGCCGAGTGGCTGGTTCCCTTTGCCGAACGGCTGGGAACGGATTTTGTGTGGGTTCACGATGCTGCTACTGTGCTTGAAGCTACACTCGCCCATTCACTCAACACCACTGGCACACCTTGCCTCGTGGTCGAGATGGGTGTCGGCCAGCGAATCAACCATAAGATGTGCCGACGCCTGGTGACAGGAATTTTCCACCTGATGCAGACGATGGGCATGTGGCATAAGGCTGCAATGGCAGAATTACCACAGCCCATCATCTGCAAGGGCGATTGTGTGACTTTCCTCAATGCCGAAACTTCTGGTGTTTTCCTGACAGAACTAAAATGCGGCATCAACGTCAGCCAAGGACAGACCATCGGTCAGATTGTCGATCCTCTTCGTGGTCAGGTACTCAGTACTGTCAGTTCGCCTGTAGATGGCTATTTATTCACTATACGCGCCTATCCGATCGTCTATGAAGGGTCGCTGATGGCACGAATCTTCAACACCGATAGATCATGAGAACAGAAACAATATTTGAGATGACATCGCCCTGTCGCGACAACTTCCGAATCAAAGGCTTCAGATTTGGAGAGGGCGAAAAGACACTGGCAATAGTCGGTGCCATGCGAGGTGACGAGGTGCAACAGCAGTACATCTGCTCGCAGCTGGTGAGCCGCCTGACAACCATGGAGCAACGTGGTGGAATTGTCAAGGGGAGAAGTATCCTGGTCATCCCCTCGTGCAACCCGTTTTCGATGAATGTCAGTCACCGCTTTTGGTCGATGGACAACACAGATGTCAACCGTATGTTCCCTGGCTATGACAAGGGAGAAACTACCCAGCGCATCGCTGCAGCCATCTTCTCAACGCTCAACGGCTTTGAGTACGGCATACAACTGGCTTCGTACTATGTGCCAGGCGACTTCGTGCCCCACGTGCGGATGCTGAAAACGGGCTATGAGGACGTGGAGACAGCCCGTCTCTTCGGCATGAGATACGTCACCACTTACCAGCCACGCCCATTCGACACCACATTGCTCAACTACAATTGGCAACTGTGGAATACAAAGGCATTCTCTTTATATGCGGGAAAGACAAACCAGATAGACGTGAATACCTGTGGTGAGACTATTGATGCCATTTTCCGTATGATGAAGCGAACAGGTATCATCAGTTTCGGAACTCATGGCGCAGCCTATGAGTCGATCGTCATCGACGAGGCAAGTCTCCAGCACATCAAAGCTCGTCATGCTGGCATCTACTGTCGACTGGTAGAGACAGGCAGCCGTGTTACTCCTGGTGAATCACTCGCACATGTTATCGACCCCTACAACGGTCAGATACTCAACGATGTCAAGGCGACTGCCGAAGGAACGGTATTTTTCGCCCATCATCGTCCTGTGGTATTCCAAAACGCCCTGTTGTTCAAGATTCACACGCAATGATGAAAAGGTCTAAGATTAACATCTTGTTGTGTGACACATTCCCTGGACTTTTACCGCCAGAGATTCCCTCTTATGCGTCAATGTTTAGGGAAATGTTCCGTGCTGTTGACGGTTCCTTAGAG
>ONNY01000077.1 GCA_900319305.1 uncultured Prevotella sp. | reverse complement strand
TTGACCCTTCAGGGGGACATAAGAGCGCACGCGCAGGGTGCCGCCGATGGATGACTGGATCGTGGCGGTCTGGAGACTGCCGTCCTGCCAACAGATGTCGACGGTGAAACCGCCACGGGTACGCAGGCCCTTCACTTCACCACTTGCCCAGGCATCGGGTAGGGCGGGCAACAGATGGACCGCCCCGTCGTGACTCTGTACGAGCATCTCACAGACGCCGGCCGCACAGCCGAAGTTACCGTCGATCTGGAAAGGCGGATGGGCATCAAAGAGATTGGGGTAGGTACCGCCGCGCGGTCCCCATTCTATCGAGTCGGGAATGAGTGTCAGCATATTCTTGATGATCTGGTAGGCGTGGTTGCCGTCAAGCATACGGGCCCAGAAGTTGGTCTTCCATCCGAGACTCCAGCCTGTCGCCATGTCACCACGCTGTTTCAGGGTGTTCGAGGCGGCGGTGAACAGGTCGGGATGGGTATAGGGGGAGATCTGGTTGGAGGGGTAGAGCCCGTAGAGGTGGGAGATATGACGGTGCTCATCCTTCGGATCGTCGGCATCGATGAGCCATTCCTGCAGTTGTCCGTAACGGCCGATCTGCATGGGCGGCAGGTTTGAGAGGTGGGTGACGAGCCCTTCGACAGGCTCAGGGACCGTTGTGCCGAGAATCTTGGCGGCGGCCAGGACTTGGTGAGGACATCGAACACGATCTGGTTGTCCATCGTTGAACCAGCGGTGACGGTGGTACCTTTACCCTCTGGTCCGTGCTCGGGCGAGACGGTAGGAACGGTCATCATCCAACCGGCAGCCGACTTGATCTCACCATCCTTGGGATAGGTCTGCATATACTGTACGAGGAACCTGGAAGCGCCTTCCATGATGGGATAATAGGTGCGGAGGAACTCCTTGTCGCCAGTGAAGAGATAGTGCTGCCAGAGGTGGGTCGTGAGCCAGGCACCGCCCGTTGGGAACATCCCCCAGTTGGTGCCATCCACAGGCCCGGCGATACGCCAGATATCAGTGTTGTGATGGGCTACCCAACCTTCGCAGTCATACATCTCACGGGCAGTGAGTTGTCCCGTCTGACTCAGGTCTCTGATCATGTCGAAGAACGGCTGCTGGGTCTCAGCCAGGTTGCCTACAAGGGCTGGCCAGTAGTTCATCTCGGCATTGATGTTGATCGTGTATTTCGAATCCCAGGGGGCGTTCAGTTTGTCGTTCCAGACACCTTGCAGGTTGGCGGGCTGGCCACCGGGCTGTGAGGAAGAAATCAGCAGGTAACGACCGTACTGCATCATCAGCGACACCATGTCTAAATCTGTTCCGTCGAAGGCTACGAGCCGTTCGTCGGTGGGGATTTTACTAGCCTGACTAGGCGAACTAGCCAATTTCAGGCTTACGCGGTTATATTGTGCCTGATAGCGACGGATATGGTCGGAAAGCAGTTGGGGATAGGTCTTGCCCTGAAGGGCAGCCGTCTTCTGATCATTTTTCTGCTTGGGATCGCCACTGATATTCTGGTAATTCACGAAGTTGGTCGCTGCTATTATATATAAGGTGGCGGTGGTGGCATTCACGATGGTGATGCTTTCTGTACCATCCACGATCTCTCCGTCGGCCTCGGTCAGGATACGGCACTCAGCCGTCAGACGTCCGGGGATGCCCTCCTGTTCCACGTTCTGGACGGTGGCAGAGAGTTGGTGTTGGGATACGCTGCGACTGGTCTGCAACTGACTGTCGTAAGCGATGTTGAAGGTCAGAGCCCTTGGTTTGTCGGCCTGCAGACGGATGACAATGACGGGGTCGGCCTGTGAGGCGAACACCGTGCGCTGATAGTTCACACCTCCAACCTGATAGGTGGTGGTATTCAAGGCGTTCCCTAGCGACAGGTCACGTTGATAGTTCGTGGGTTGAAGTGGTTCGGAGATACCATAGTCGAAAGACAACTTGACGCTGCCCATCGGCAGGAACCGCATGCCGTGAGGGCCTTTGAAGAAATATTGGTCAATGATGGCGTGTGCTTCCTGTTCCCGTCCCTGGAAGATCAGTTGTCTCACCTCCGGAAGATGGGCCTTCGCCTCAGGACTATTGTTGTTGTGAGGGGATCCACTCCAAAAGGTCTCTTCATTTAATTGAATTTCTTCGGTAGTGATACCGCCATAGATCATGGCGCCCAACTGTGAGTTACCTACAGGAAGTGCCTGAAGCCAATGGGTGGCAGGGTGGTTGTACCAAAGTCGGTGATTCTGTGCCTGACTAGTCATGATGGTCGTGCAGCAGAGTAGGATGGTGGTGATGATTTGTTTCATATCATTATTTAAAAAAAGACTCCGGAGTTCTGAAACGCTTTTCATTAACTCCGGAGAAGGAAAAACTACTAACTACTAATATAACTAAAACAATTTTTAAAATTCTGCTGCAAAGATATGACTTTTTTCTCAAAGATGCTTGATTATATGTCACAATTGCTTTTTATTTTGTTTCATCTATTAAAAAAGTTCGTTTTTTCGCATAAAAAGTTCACTTAAACAGATGTGGGATGAACTTTTTCAGACCTCTACGCCAGGTGAGCCACTCATGGTCTGTACCTGTTGATTCGTAGTACTCGGCCTTGATGCCCAACGCATTGAGGTCGTCAACCATCTTCTTGGTACCGAACATCTTGTCCATGCCCTCGGTGCCACTCATCATGAAGAGGTAGTGGATCTGTTTGTTGAACGCATCTGCACGGGTGAACACCCCATCATAAGCCGTCTGCAAGTCCAGTCCGAAGATGGCACCGCTGAAGGTTCCCATATACGAGAATTTATTCATGTTGTTCAACACAATATCGAAGGTCTGATGACCGCCCCATGACAGACCTGCCATCGCACGGTGGTCTCTGTCGGTGAGCGTACGGAACTTCTGATCGATGGTAGGAATCAGGTCGTTGATCATCACCTCATAGAATGAGTTACCGTAAGTGCTCATACCCTGACGGTTGTCACCACCACGGAACGGTGCCTTGATGTCACCGCTCTCCATGACCACGATCATCGGTACGGCTTCACCGGAGGCAATGGCATTGTCCATGATATGCTGCATGTGGCCCTGTTTGCTCCAACCGGTCTCATCCTCGCCCATGCCATGCTGCAGGTAGAGCACAGGATAGCGTTTCTTGGCATTCTTCTTCAGGTCGTATTCTGCAGGTGTATAGACCATCGCGTGACGCCATTCCTTGGTGGACTCAGCGAAGTAATAGAATGAACGTACCTCACCCGTGGGGACACCGGCCTGTGGACGGTAGTAGTCGCCCTCGGCACCCTCCGGAATCTCGATACCACCCGACTCACGGTTACAGCCGAAGAAGGTCTCTGTGGCGGGGTCGATGAAGTTTACGCCGCCGATGTTCATGAAGTAATAGTGGAAACCCGGTACCAAAGGATCGGTCATGCCCATCCAACCGCCCTTGCCGTCGGACTGCATGTCGTACTTCTTGCCACAGATATCCACGATGACTTTACGGGCTTCGGGGGCCTGGAGATAGAAGTAGGCACGGTTCTCTTTGTCAACCTTCGGGAACTCGTTGCCGGGAATGGTTGTCTCGGCGAGGAAGGCGTCGGCAGGTACCTCGATCTTCTTGGGCATCTCGATGTAGGGGCGCTTGGGCTCGAATCCGAGATGACGGGCCACGGCCTCACCATAGCGACAACCCAGTTCGCGATAGCCCGCAGCATCGAAGTGGAGTCTGTCGGGACCATTGGAACAATCGTCGGAGGAGATCACCTGAGCGGTATGCAGGGTGTTCGGCAGTTCGTCGATCTGCTTCTTACAGCCGATGCAGACACCCTGACCGCCAGCCTGTACGATGTTACCGGCATAAAGGTTCACCTCCTCAGGCTTCAGTTTCAGGTCGCTGCAGAGGTTGTCGTAAACCTGCTTCACCATACCGGCCCACTTGGGATCGCCGGTGTTTGTCTCACCCTGGTGCATCAGGATGCCTTTGATCACACCGTCCTTTTGTGCCTTCTTGGCGAGCGTGACTAAGCGCTCATACGGATTGTTGTTGTAGGCTTCGAGCATCGGGATCATCCAGCCTGGTGCCTTCTTGATATAGTCCTTGATGCTGTCGGGCAGGAATCCCTTGATGTCGATACCGCCGATGGCCACATGGATGACACCGATCTTGATGTTCTCCGGCAGGGAGGTCACGAGGGTACGTCCGAACCAGTCGGCAGGTGTCAGACCCGTGTTAGGACGACAGAGTGGGGGGATCGCCTCGCACCACTCGCCCATCTTCCGGGCAGGTTGCGTATCTGTGGCGGGGTAGTCAACTGCGGGCATCCACAGGAATCGTGGACCCGGACTCTTCAGATCCTGTGCTTCAGGTTTGGCTGCACCTTCCATGTTGGACTGTCCGAAACAGAGGAAGATGTAGAAGTTGGGATCTGGTTTCTGAGCGTTTGCCGTCAGACTCACTAAGCCCATGACGGCAGCAATCATCATTTTCTTCATCATGATTCTTTTATTTCTTATAGGATTTTGGTGATTCTTTACCGAAGAGATATTGCGGATAGTAGCCACCCAGGTCGATGACGATTTTCTCGAACACGATACCCGGATCCTGCGGATGGATGGTCAGCGTGTGGATGTCACCCTTGCCGACGGGCAGTTCGACGACCTGCTCCACCACACGACGGGCGATGGTGGGATAGTAGATACTGTAGATGTTCTGTGGCTTCTCGTTCAGGTTGCTGTTGAAGTTCACGCTGACGGGCTGTCCATCGTCGATGCTGACCGTATAGATGAGTCCGCCCTTATCGAGGAAGTCGAGGGTTGACTTCGTTACGACATGTACCTTCACGGTGGCAGGCGTCTCTCCCTGCCAACGGTATGTCAGTTGACCGCCATCGGTGCCGGCGGTATAGGGCATCAGGGCGATGCCGCTCAACGTGCGTCCCATATAGGGGATCACCGTCCACTTGGCCTGACTGGCGTCCGTACGGCTGTAGGTGTGCTCGGCCTCGATGCTGATATAGCCGTGAAGGGGACTGAAGGTGGGGCCTGTGGTGGGCTGTGCCACCTCTTTCAGTTCAGGACATACGTCGGCGGGGAACCAGTCGTTCCAGTCCTTGTAGCTGATATGCTTTTGTGTCATCATACCGTCCCACTTACCACCGGCAATATCCTTGTTATACTGGAGGTTCAGCAGCGAGTCGCGCTTGAAGGCCTGACGACAGCGCTCAGCCCAGCAGTTGGCCTCCGGGTCACCCTGTGCGGCCAGTTTCAGGTTCATGGCCTGTGCGTAGTACATCTCGTAGATGTTACCCATCGCCTGGACGGGGAAGAGTATGATCTGACGATAGGCGTCCTGGTACTCGGGCTTCAGGGTGATGAACTGACGCAGGGCACGGGCCTCCAGGGCCTGGTATTCTGCCACCACACGGGCGAACTCGTCGGTGGTGTAGGTCCTGGCGTCGAGCATCTCTGAGGTGATGCGTCCGTTGTATTTGCTCACGAGGTTCAGGATAGAGGCAGCCTCACAGGCCTGATCCTCACCGAAACTCTCGGCACAGAAAGCACGGGTGTGACAGAGTAGGTTTTCGGCATTGTATTGCTTGGGGTTCCAGGCCATGTCCATGAACAGTTGGATGGGGTACTCCATCGGCTTCAGGTCGCCCACATTCAGGATCCAGAGCTTCTGGATACCGCCGTTGTAGGCCAACTGCAACTGTTCCCACATGTTCTGCGTCGGGGTGACGTTGATCCATTTCGTGTTACGGGGGGCACCTACGTAGTCCACGTGGTAGTAGAGACCCCAGCCACCTTTACGCTTCTGTTCCTCAGCCGTCGGCAGTCGGCGCACGTTACCCCAGTTATCGTCGCAGAGCAGCACCGTCACATCGTCGGGCACGCGCAGACCGGCATCATAGTAATCCTGTACCTCTTTATAGAGGGCCCAGATCTGTGGTGTCTCCTTGGCAGGGCGCTTGGTCACCTCCTTGATGATGCGGCGCTGGTTGTCGATGATGTTCTCCAACAGTTTCGTGTCCGTGCTGTTACCCATCGCCTCGTCACCGTCGCCACGCATGCCGATGGTCACGATGTCGTCGGTGCCGTTCATACGCTCGATACCCTCACGGAAGAAACGGTCAAGGTTCTCCTTGTTGGTAGAGTAGTTCCAAGCCCCCCAACCCTTACGGTCACGGGCATACTCCTGGTGGTTACGTGCCATCGGCTCATGGTGGGAGGTACCCATCATGATACCCATTGCATCGGCGGTCTTCAGGTTCTCCGGGTCGTCGGCATAGAAAGCCCAGCCCCACATGGCCGGCCACAGGTAGTTACCTTTCAGGCGCAGGATGAGTTCAAACACCTTGGCATAGAAATGGTGGTCGCCATAGTCCGTACCGAAGGTGTTCTTTACCCAGGAGGTCAGACAGGGTGCCTCATCGTTGAGGAACAGACCACGATAGCGCACAGCGGGTTCGCCGTCGGTGAACTCACCTTTCTGGATATAGAGGTCGGCATGCTTCTCCACGGGAACATCGGCCCAGTAGTACCAAGGTGACACACCGATCTGGCGTGACAGTTCGTAGATGCCATAAACCGTACCGCGCTTGTCGCTACCGGCAATCACAAGCTGGTTGCCAATGGTCTTGATGATATATTTCTCCGTCTTACCCTTCAGGTTAGGGAGCACCCCCTGCTTCACCCAGGCATCCACCTGTTTGTTGATGCCTACCGTACCAATCAGGATAGTGGGTGTGCGCTCGTCGAGTGCGGGTTTCTGACCTGTCACCTGCAGGAAATCATTTTGCAGGTTAGCAGCCGCCAGTTGCACACAGGAGTGCTCTCCAGCGACATAGCCGATAGTGGGCTGTTGCAACTGCCATGTGTCAGTCTTGGGCTGGAAAGACACAAATTGGTCTGCTGCCTGAGCAGACTGCGGGGCGATGAGACACAGGCTCATCCATAACGCCATACTTGTCTGGCGGATCTTTTTTCTGTTCATGGGTTCGTTTTAAGTTTGATTTGTCGGCAAAGGTACAATAAAAAATCGAAAGTATATGTACACGGATGTATCATATACTTTCGAAAATGTTTCAAGCCGTAAGGCTGAATGCTTAGTATTCGAGGATGAGACTCTGACGAGGCTTGAGTTCGAAGTTCTTGGAGAGGTCGTAGTAACGGCCTGTGAGGATGTCTTTAGCCTTCACGGTGTTGCCGATGACCTCTGCATAACGCTCCACATCCAGTGTGGCGGGGCTGCTGGTGCCGTTGAGGACGGTGAGTGCGGTCTTGCCTTGGTACTGGCGGGCGATGACATAGATACCATTGTAGGGGATAAACTGTGTCTGCGACCCCTTGGTGATAATCTCGTTACCCTGGCGCCAATGCAGCAGTCGGCTGGTCCATTGGAACATGCTCTGCTCTGCCTTTGTGCGTCCCTCTTTGGTGAAGGCGTTATGGGTATCACCAGGGAAACCACCGGGGAAGTCTTTGCGTACATTTCCGTCGGTTTCATCCTTTGTGCCGTTCATCAGGATCTCCGTGCCATAGTAGAGCTGTGGGATGCGGTTGACTGTCAGCAACAGGGCGAGTGCCTGTTTCAGAGCCAGCGTGTCGCGTCCATTGCCAAGGAATCGGTCGGTGTCATGGTTCTCTATGAAGGCCATCACACTCGACGGGTTAGGATAAAGGTAGTCGTACACGAACGAGTAGTAGAGCCGGTTCAGACCTTTCCAGAAACCGTCGGTACGGTCTTCAGGTAGGAATTGGTTTTTGCGAGTTTCGAGTCCTTCTGCCAGGTGGCGGTATAGGCGGGCTCGGTCACCCAGGTCTCACCCACGGTGTTGAAGTTGGGGTACTCGTCGTTGAGTTCCTTCATCCACTGGGCCATGGCATCGTCATAAGCATAAGGATAGGTGTCCATGCGGATGCCGTCGATGCCTACGGTCTCGATCCACCAGATACTGTTCTGGATGAGATAGCGCATGAGGTGGGGGTTATGCTGGTTGAGGTCGGGCATGGAAGGTACGAACCAACCCTCGGTCGTCTCCTTGAGATCGATCTTTGAGGCATAGGGATCCACGACAGGGGTGAGCTTGTAACTGGTCTGCAAGTACTTACTCTTTGCGGGTTCAGAACCGTCGGCATTGGCGGTAAAGCCTGTCATAGGATCACGGCCGCTGGCATCCTCATTCAGCCAGTCGGGGGTATTCAACCAATCCTTGGAAGGCATGTCCTTCGTCCAGGGATGCTCAAAACCGCTATGGTTGAAGATCATGTCCATGACAATCTTCAAACCTTTTGCATGGGCCTCGTCGCAGAGACGCTTGTAGTCCTCGTTGGTACCGAAGCGGGGATCCACCTTGTAATAATCGGTGGTGGCATAGCCATGATAGGTGGAGAAGCCGTTGTCTGTGTCGGGGGAGTCGTTCTCAAGTACGGGGGTAAACCAGAGGGCGGTCACACCGAGTTCCTTGAAGTAGTCGAGGTGCTCGCGGATACCGTTGAGGTCACCACCATGACGGAGTGAGGGCTTCGAACGGTCCTCGACATAGTTACGCATGCCCTTGATCTGCTTGGGATGGTTGGCACCCTGTGCAAAACGGTCTGGCATGAGCATGTAGAGCACATCGGCATTGGTGAAGCCCATCCGCTCCTCGCCCTTTTTCTCTCGGGCTTTGAGTTGATAAGGCACCTTTGTCTTGCCGAAGTTGAGGGTCATGGTACCGGGCTGTGCATCGCGGAGGTTCAGATAGACGAGCAGGTAATTGGGGGAGTCAAGTCGTACCAGACTGTCGATGGTGACGCCCGGGTAATCGGTGGTGACACTGGCCACGTCGCGGATCCCCTGACCATAGACCATCAACTGCACCTGTGGATTCTTCATACCCACGTACCAGTCGGTCGGTTCGATCTTGTTGACCACATTCTTCTTTGCTGCACTCATTGATAATACGTTTGCCATCAGGATGGCTGTTACAAATAAAATCCGTCGCATAATGTCTTTAGTTTATTCTTCTGATGCAAAGATAGACATTTTTCTGCTACGTTGTTCCTCTGATCTGGATAATTTCTTCAAGGCGACAGAACAAACGTTTGCACAACCCCTCAACCCTTGTATTCCGTGGGGGTGACACCAAACTGTTTCTTAAACACCACGGAGAAGTGGCTCTGGGTACTGAAACCGCACTTGTCGGCAATCTCGGATACGGTGTATTCCCCGCTCTTCAACAACTCCGCCGCACGGTTGAGTTTGTAGGTACGGAAGAAGTTCGAGGGCGTTTCACCCGTCAGACCTTTGATCTTATAATAGAGTTTCGTACGAGAGATGAGCAGCAGTTTGGTGATGCGCGTCACGTCGAGTTCGGAGTTGGATAGTTCTTCTTCCATGAGTTTGTAGAGTTCCTCCATGAAGTGCTTGTCCTGGCTGGAGAGGGCATCTTCCACCTGTTCATCTTCCGTGGTCGTGGCGTTTGCCAACAGTTTACGGATACGGGCACGGTTCTTCAGTTGCGACTGGATCAGTGCGGAGAGGACGGCGGGCTCGAAGGGTTTGGTGACATAGGCATCGGCACCGACGTTCAGACCTTCGATCTGGTTGTCGGCTGTGATCTTCGCCGTGACGAGGATCACGGGGATATGACTGAGTTGGATGTCCTGCTTGATCTCCTGACAGAGTTCATAGCCGTCCTTTCCCGGCATGGCGACGTCGCTGAGTACCAGATTCGGTTCGGCTGCCCGCATCTCCTCCAGAGCCGTCTCGGCATCCAGACAGGTGATAAGCCGATAGTCGCGTGAGAAGAGCACGCGCATATAGTTGATGATCTCTGTATCGTCATCGACAATGAGAATTGTGGGCCGGGTGTCCTCTGTACTTTCTACGGTCTGTACGGGTTGTGACATGGATGAGGTGTCGATCACGCGGTTATCAGCCACATTGTCGGTGGCGATCATCTGCCGTTCTGTCTCCGTATAGGCTGTCTCGTCCATTGGATAGGTGATCGTAAAGACGGCGCCGGAACCTTCCTGTCGGTTGGCTACCGTCAGTGAGCCATGGTGGAGTTCCGCCAGACGGCGTGAGTAATAGAGGCCGATGCCCGTACCCCAGTTGATGATACCTTTCGTCTGGTTGTTCAGTTGGTAGTAGCGTTTGAAGATATTCTCAAGCTGCTCTTCAGGAATGCCCTTACCACTGTCGGCCACTGTGATCTTCACCTGATTGTCGGCTACATCGAGTGACACGTCGATAAAACCACCCCTCGGTGTGAACTTCAGTGCGTTGGAGATGAGGTTAGTGAGGATCTTCTCCAGTTTGTCACCGTCGGTCCATGCCATGAGCACGTCCTCCATGCCATAACGGTTAATGGTTACGTTGCGCTCGCGGGCATTGTAGATGAAATAGTCGCAGGCGCCATTGACCACCTGGGTCACGTCGAGTTTCTCCACATGTAACCGTAGTGTGTCGTTCTCCAGTTTATTGAAGTCCATCAGTTGGTTCACCAGTTTGAACATCCGTTGGATATTACGGTGCGTGATGCTGAGCAGACCACGGTCCTCCTGGCTGAGGGAGTTGCTCTTTACGAGTTGTCCCACAGGACCGGCAATCATGGTCAGTGGTGTGCGGAACTCATGGGCGATGTTGGCAAAGAAACTCATGTTCATCTGGTTGGTACGCAGTTCCTGTTCCTTCTCCATCTGTGCCTGACGGGCTGCGCGCCGCGCAGCCACCACGCGACGGGCATTACGGTAGAGATAATATGCCAGGGCTGCCGCCAATGCGAGATAGATGCACCAGGCCCACCAGGAGTTGGCGGGAGCTGACTGTACGATAACATTGATGGCGCGCTCATCGCTCACCGCCTCATCACTGGCGCTGTCGGTGGTGCGTACGCGCAAGGTATAGTGCCCTGAAGGCAGGTTGGCATAATTTGCCCAATGATCATTGCCAGCATCAATCCAGTCATTGTCGAAACCATCGAGCTTATAATAATAATGTACGCGCTCATATTCACCAAAGTCAAGGGCTGTGAAAGAGATGGAGAAACTATTCTCGTTGTGGCTTAGTCGTATTTCATGGCAACTGTCGAGTAAAGCCTCTATAGGACCCCCTGTCGAAGGGCGTACCAACTGGTTGTGAATCTTTAGGTCACTGAACAGTAAAGGTATATGCCGTAGTGTATCTATATCAGCAGGGTTGAACACCGTGATGCCGTCGGTACTACCGAAGACCAGACTGCCATTAGGCAACTGACAAGAGGCGCGGTCAACAAACTCATCGCCAGCGATACCATCGGCCTTATAGAGCGAGGAGATGCGCCCTGTCTTCCGATCCCAACGATTCAGACCTTTCATCGTAGCTACCCAGATGTTACCCTGACAGTCTTCCTCAATGCTCCCCACATCAGAACAGGAAATGCCCGCAATACGCACCATTTCGTTGGTTTTTAGGTCGTAGCGCAGAAGTCCGTTGCTCACGGTACCAATCCACACGTCGCCCTTGGAGTCCTGAATCATATCGGTAGGGATATACACACTCCGTCGGATGCATTGCGCCATCGAGGGTATATTAACAGAATATTCTGTGAGAAGGCAGAGATGAGAATCTGACCATCGTTTAGTTTAAGTAGCGAAGGGATAAAGCAGAAGTCTGCATTGAAGGCCTGTTTGACAATGGGCTCGCCACTGCTGGGAAATCCCATGATGTCGTTGGTGCTGGTGGAAGCCCACACAATACCATTATTGTCCTGTTCAAAATCCATCACACCAATGGCGGGTGTCTGTTTTAGTATGGTCAGGTGGGAGCCGTCGTAACGACACTTCAGGATCATATTGCTCGTAGAGAACCACAACAGACCGTCACTATCGCAGAAAATATGAGTGATAGCATTTTTCTGCTCTCCCATAGAAAGATCTTCAAAGGGAATGGCCTCAACTTGCTGCAAGATGCTATGGTAAACGAAGAGACCTTTGGAGAGTGTGGAAATCCAAAGGTTCTGCTGATGATCCAAGGCAACGGCGAGTACCGAGGAGTGGTCAATGGCTCGGTTTAGGTAGTTGTCGCTACCGCCGAATTTCTCCTTATAGTAGTAATCAGCAAAGAGCCCTTTGTCATAGGTACCCATCCATACATTTTGACGTGAATCCTGAAAGATCTGAGTCACAAGACCAGAACGTACGGGGAGGGCTTTCAGTTCTTTTGCCAATAGATTCAGTTCGAAAACACCATTTTTTGAAGTGCTGAGCAAGATGGAATTGCTGGTTAAGAGTCGTGCTGCCTGAACAATGCTATTGTGTGCCGTGAGCCGTGCTTCTAATACAGGATCCAGAGGTACCATGCGCTGTGACTTAGTATCAAAAAAAGAAATATGGCCATAGCCCGAAAGGATTAACAGACCATTAGAAAGCATCTCAGAGTAATAGAAACTATGGTTGTCATTGAAAGGAAACTCTGATTTTATTTTAAACGACGTGCCATCGTAGAGTAATATCCGCTGACTTTCGGTAATGAGGATATTGTTAGTGGCATCGATGATGCAGTTTCCCCATGTCCATTGTTTGCCGGTTAGCTGA
>ONNY01000181.1 GCA_900319305.1 uncultured Prevotella sp. | reverse complement strand
AGAGATATTCAATAAGGAGGCACTGGAGGCACTCGACGACCATAGCGAAGCCAAGGAGATGGCGCGAGTGGCATCTCCGAGGATTCGGATTGTGATTGCCGCCATGGTTGCGATGATGATGGTGGTCATCTATTGGTGCATCTTCGGAACCATCAACTACAAGGTAACGGCGCAGGGCGTGGTATTTCCTTTTGGAGAGGCCACGCCTATTAGTGTGCCCTATGATGGAGCCGTTAGCCGTTTGCTGGTGAGTCACGGTGCCACTGTTGCCAATGGTGTGGCAGTGATGGAGATTCGCAATGCCCTCTCGACGACAGCTGTCAGGGTGCCGCGCGACGGCGTGTTGATACAGACGCTGCCCCTTGGCGCACAGTTCAAGGCAGGCGAACCCGTGGCGTGGCTGCTACCGCAGACGCAGCAGATGGCAGGCCGCGAGATGCTATGCTATGTGACCTACAACGATCTGCGCAAACTGAAGATCGGTCAGCAGGTGCAGGCCACGCCCGCCAATTTGGAGCGCGAGACCTGGGGATATGCCTACGGACAGGTGGTTGGCATCGAACAGTACCCGACCACGCGACAGGAGATTGTGAGCCGTGTGAAACTCGATCCGCTGGCGGCATTCATCAAGGACGGACAGGCGATGTACGAGGTGCGCGTAACGTTTGACGAGCAGAACGGTAATCTGGTATGGAGTCGTGAGAAGAGCCGCCATGTGAAGGTGGGCAACGGTGCCTTATGCAACATCCAGATTATCACACGGAAGAAGCCCGTCTGGCGAGTCCTTGTCGGCACAGTGGACAATACCATCCAATCGATAGCAGGCAATTAGTATGGGCAAGAGTAAATTGGCGAAGGTGCCGCAGGTGATGCAGATGGAGGTCGTGGAGTGCGGTGCTGCATCGTTGACGATGATCTTAGCGCATTACGGCAAGTGGTTGCCACTGGAAGAGGTACGAGCAGCCTGTGGTGTGTCGCGCGACGGCTCATCGGCGAAGATGATTCTGCAGGCTGCCCGTAACTACGGTCTTGATGCCAAGGGCTTCCGTATGTCGCCCGAGGCGCTGGAAGGCAAGCAGCCTGCCATCATCCACTGGAACTTCGAGCACTTCGTCGTGTTCCGGGGCTTCGACCGTAAGGGGCGCGCCTGCATCAACGATCCTGGCATAGGACCCGTGAAATGGCCGATGAAGGAGTTCCGCAAGCACTACACGGGCGTGTGCCTGACCTTTGAGCCGACGGAGAAATTTGAGAAGGGCGGACAGCAGACCAGCATCCTTTCTTATATGAAGAAGAATCTCAACGGTGTGAGTGAGGCTTTCTGGCTCACCTTCTCCTTTGCGCTGATGAGTGCCTTCGTGGCACTACTGTCGCCGCTGTTCACCCGCATCTTCCTCGACGAGATTCTGTCGGGCAAGAATGCCGATTGGGTTAAGTGGTTCTTCATAGGCATGGGCGCACTGGCCGTTTTCCAGTTCTTCGTGGTACTGCTGCAAAGCCGCTATACCAAGCGTGTGGCAGGTGCGCTGGCATTAAAAAGCAACAAGGACTATCTGCGCCACTTGCTGCGCCTGCCCATGTCGTATTTCGCCATGCGCCATGTGGGCGATTTGCAGCAGCGTATGCATCTGAACCAGGAGATTACCAACTCCTTGATAGAAGTTCTGGCTCCGCAGGTCATCAATATCGGTCTGTTAGTGCTCTACCTGTTTCTGATGTTCTCGTATTCCTTCTGGCTGACAATCATAGGATTCGTGGCTGCGGGTGTCAACCTGGCTATCGTGCATTATTTCGCCAATTTGCGTATTAACCTCATCCGTTCCATGGAACAAAGTGAGGGCCAGTACTTCTCTGCCACTATCTCATGCATCGACAACATGGAGAGCATTAAGGCGGCAGGTGCTGAGACGGGCTTCTTCAAATACTGGAGCGGACTGTGGGCACATAAGTTCAACGTGAACGCCAACGCCGACAAGCAACAAGCGCAGATGGCTTTGTTGCCTGTGATGGCCAACGCACTTTGCTCTGTGGCCGTACTCGTGTTAGGTGCCTACCTCATTCTTCAGGGCGATCTGACTGTGGGTATGCTCATGGCCTTCCAAGGCTTCATGGGGTCGTTCCTGGCACCTGTGAACGAGCTGGTGAACGGCTCTCAGAAAATTGTGGAGATGCGAAGTCAGATGGAGCGTGTGGAAGACGTGATGAAATATCCCGAAGACCACAGGGAATCGGAAAAGGAGATACTGCAGGGGAAACTTGGCGGCCTTTTGGAAATGAAGCATGTCACCTTCGGTTACTCACCTATACAGCCTCCGCTCATTGAGGACTTCAACCTCCGGGTCGAGCCTGGTCATTCTGTGGCTCTGGTAGGTCCGAGCGGCTGTGGTAAATCGACACTGGCAAAACTGATCAGCGGTCTCTATAAGCCGTGGAGTGGGGAAATCCTTTTTGACGGCAGACCCATCGAAAGCATCCCCAATGAAGAACTGACGAACTCTGTGGCGGTGATTGACCAGAACGTGGTGCTCTTTGATGACACCATCGCACAGAATATCCGCATGTGGGACCCCAGCATCGAGGATTTCACGCTGATGATGGCCTGCAACGATGCAGAGATACGTGCCGACATCGTGAGTCGTCCAGAAGGCTTTGATACGAAGATTGTGAAGGGTGGGCAGAATTTCAGCGGTGGTCAGCGACAGCGCTTTGAAATAGCTACTGCACTGGCCAGAGAGCCGATCGTGCTCATCATGGATGAGGCTACGAGTGCATTAGACCCGAAGACCGAGGATGAGGTCATGAAGCGCATCCGGCGCATGGGACCGACGCAGGTGATCGTGGCACACCGACTGAGTACCATCCGTGACTGCGACGAGATTATCGTCATGGACCAGGGTAAGATCCTACAACGCGGACG
>ONNY01000125.1 GCA_900319305.1 uncultured Prevotella sp. | reverse complement strand
AAGTGACTGTTCGTCTGCATATATACTTTCGTTAATCCGCTGCAAAAGTACGTAAAATGATGCAGATAGCCAAATTATCTAAGGATTATTTTCATTTTAGGGCAGTCTCCTTAGCCTGATAGGTGCGATATACCAGATAAAAACCATCACCTTTCAGCGTAAAAGCGTCACCTGCCGACTCGTTCAGCGTGCCTTGCCACCACTGGCGATAAGGATAGGCTTGCCAAAGAAGACCTTCTGAAGAAAGTGCATTGCATGTCATATTAAAAATACTCACCTGTTGCCCTTTGAACGACTCGAACGTCGACTCCCCTTCCGCTACGACAAACCAACCATAGTCTGTAGCCAGCAAAGGCTCGATGCCCATCTCCTGCACATATCTGACAATCAGCGAGATATTACCCAACGTATGATCCTCGCGCTTTCCTGTAGTACCCAGATAGACGATGCGTTTCATACCCTTCGACAGACAGTAACGCGTCGCCTTTGTCAGGTCGTTGTCCTCCTGTTCTTCGATCTGAATCAGACGATCTCTCAGAGCCTCTGGTACTGAGTCGCCGTCTCCAACGATGGCATCGCACTGCGGCCAGTGACGGGCTGCACCATCACAACATACCACAAAACGGGCTTCGCGCAATAGTCTCAACGGCTCGTCAGCTGTCGGAAACGCGCCATTGGCCAGAATAACAGCATCAAACTCGTTCATACTTGGTAATTTTGGTCATCTTCTTCCACTTGTAATAGCCAGCAATGGCAATAAGGACATATAGTCCGTAGAGTCCTGCCTTGAAAGGAATACCCTTTTGGACATAGAGCATACAACATACGACATCGACAACCATCCAGAACAACCACTGTTCAAGGTACTTACGTGCCAAGGCCCAGAGGCCGATGAAAGACAAGGCATTGGTAAATGAATCGAGTACGGGCACAGTGGAGTTGGTCCATGTGATCAGGATGTAATAGATGGCTCCCCAGGCCAGAAAGAAACACACCGTTGCAGGCAGATACTGTCTTCTTGGCATGTGGATGATGGGCAGTTCCTGTTTAAGTTTCCTGGTCTTTTTGAACTTCCAGACATAGAAGCCATAAAAGGCAGCCAACGTGTAGTAAAAAGCCATTCCTGCATCCCCATAGAGCCCATGACTCCAATACAGATAGATATCCAAAGCGGGCATGATGATGCCTACAACCCAGAGGGCGATAGACGCACGATACTCGAGCCAGATGTAGATCAGGCCGAGTACCGTTGTCAATATGTCGAGCCAATGCCCGCTTAAGAATGCCTCCATTTAGAAATTGATTGACAGATGTGCCATCGCATTGAATGGTGCCGAGGGAGCAAATCCTGCCTCATACTGGTCGGATGTGTCCCAGCCCGTAGCGATCAGCCTGCCATTCTCCTTCGTGAAGGCTGGTGCTGCCCAACCGTTATTGTCGAATTTGGCAGAGAAGATGTTATAGAGGCTGATACCTGCGGTGAGCTCCTTCACGCCCAACTGCTTCAGACTGAACGTATAGCTGAGGTCGATATTGGTGGTAAAGTGTCCGTCGAGCATCATGCCGACATCGATGGGGCTGCCATTGTCGTCGAGTGTCTGATAGCTCTTGAAGCCTGTGTTCGTCAGATACTGATCGCCCACATACTGGCTCTGGATGCTGGCCTTCATTCCTTTATACTGGAAGTTGAAGATATTGTTAAGGATGAAGTCAGGCGAGAACGACAGCGGGGTATCACCCAGACTCTCCACAGAGCCGTCCATCAGCGTCACCTCCCAGTTCTCCGCACGATTCTTCGAGAAGGTGGCGTTAGCATCCCAGCGGAACCAGTCGATCGGTTTCCAAGCTGCCTCCAGCTCCACACCCAGACGATAGCTCTTACCCACATTCTTGGCGATGGCTTCACCGATAGAGTTCAGCTCGCCCGTCAGCACAAACTGATCACGATAGCTCATCCAGTAGAGATTGGCGCCAGCACTGAACTTCTCGCTCTGGAACTTATAGCCGGCCTCCAGATCATTCAGACGCTCAGCCTTCAGCTCTGTTCCGATATTATCCTCGTAGTCGTTACGTGTGGGCTCCTTATGGGCGATGGCATACGAAGCATAGACTTTATGATGAGGCGTGATGTCGTAGTTCAGGCCAAACTTCGGATTGAAGAAGTTGAAGTCGTCGTTGATGATATATTCGCCTGTAGGGTTAGCCCCTTGCCAGTCGCCCGGATCCTGCATCCGATAGCCGATATGGCGATACTGCAGGTCGAGGAAGCCGTTCAGTCCCTTCACGAACTCATAGTTCACCTTGCCATAGATGTTCCAGTCGGTCTTCTTGGCATTGTTACGATAATACTCGTAGTCAGGCAGCAGTTCGAGACCTTCGGGCACCTGCTTCACCCATTTCACGAGTCCGAAGTGATCGCCGTCATACTTGTTCCATCCGCCACCCAGAATGGCCTCGATGTTATCGTGGTTGTTATAGACCAGCGAGGCCACGAAGGCAAAGAAGTCGTTGTCCATCTTCTTCTGGCGGATCAGGTCGCTCTTCATCTTCGGATTGCCGCCAGTCTCAGGATCGAACCAAGGCCCATAGGGCAGATACTCTATCAGCTTGCGGCCTGTTTTGTACTCCTCGTAGTAGCCGTTTCCCTTCGTGTAATGTCCAGTCACGTTCAGGGCCAGGCGGCCAGACAGGTTCTGGTTCCACAGCAGCTGATAGTTCTGCTGATGGTAGTTGTCTATCTGGTTATCATAGTAATGCACGTTGCCCTGTTCGTCGTAGTATTCGCCACAGGAGTTGTAGGTGCGCCCATAGAGGCTCTGCTCATACTTCGAGGTGTAGTTCCAGGCGTGATAGGTCTCCTCGATACCATTCCAGGTGATGAACTTCACGACGGTATTGTCAGAGAAGTAGCCAGCCTGCACCAGATAGCTGTTCAACTTTGTAGAGGCCCGGTCGAGATAGCCCTTCGAGCCGATGTTCGAGAGGCGTCCCTGAATGCCCCAATGACCTTTGATCAGACCCGTTCCGAAGCGCAGCGTCTCCTTATGCGAATAGTAGGAGCCACCAGAGAGGTCGAGTCCGAAGTAAGGCTTCATCCCGATATTCTCCGTCTGCATATTCAGCGTGGCGCCAAAGGCGCCTGCACCATTCGTCGAAGTACCCACACCACGCTGTATCTGCATCGTCTGCACGCTACTGGCAAAGTCGCCCATATTCACCCAATAGAGCTGGGCGCTCTCGGCATCGTTCATCGGGATGCCGTTGGCGGTGATGTTGATACGGCTCGGATCAGTACCACGCACTCGCAGCGAGGTATAGCCGATACCGTTACCAGCATCTGAGGTCATCGTGATGCTGGGAGTCAGCGAGAGCAGGTAAGGGATATCCCGTCCGAAGTTCACGGCCTTCAGCTCTTCCTTCGACAAGTTGGTGTAAGCCACAGGTGTCTTCTTTGAGGCACGGGTGGATACCACCTGCACTCCCTGCAACTCTACCGATCTGAGTGTATCCAGATCGCTCGGATCATTCTCTGGCAATGCCAGCGGCTCCTTCGATTGCATACTCATAGCGCACATCAGCGCAGTCATTCCTAAAACAATTCGCTTCATACCTTTACTTTTTTACCTTTTTACTTTTTTACCTTTAATAATAATGTAAAGGGGGTAAGTGTGTATCCTTTATTCCATCCCTACGCCAGCATCATCTGGATCAGGTTAGAGGGTATCATCTCAGCCTGCACCCGCAGGCACCCCTTGAAATCGGCTGCAAAGGTAGTGCAAATTAAAAGAATAACCAAAAAAAACTGCGATTTATTTGATATTCTCTCCAAATTATGCTATCTTTGTACCCGATTATCAACCATAAACAAGAAAAGACAATGAAAAAGATTCTGATGACGCCCGCAGCCGTCCTTTGCTGTGTAATGATCATGAGCCTTACATCATGCTCACAGAATGACAACCCCATCGAGACCAACTCCATTAAGATGGCTGATGCCGTGACACTGAACACAGCACCACAGTCATTCTACAAACTCGACACCAAGGATCTGCTGCCCATCTACGTTGCTGTCAAAAGTACCTACAAGGACGAGAATGGCGATACACAGTTTTACGACCTCTCCAAGGTTAAAAAGGTCAACGTATCTGTAACTAACGACATGTTCATAGTCGATGCCAGCCATCTGGCTGATAACGGCTATATCAAACTGACACCCGACCCTGATAATAGTGATACTAAGAATATGGTGGAAATTGTGGAGGACTACGGTGTCTATAAGATATCAGGAGGTTTTACGGTTGAGCTGATCAATAAATATGGTGAGAAACTGGTATCGAAACTTGATTATACTTATCTGGCGAGAAATGAGCAGAAAGAGGTTCTGGATATCAAACTGTCTGACCTGAATGAGAAGAAACAATTGATTCTCGAGCCAACTGTACTTAAACAATATGATTTCAGCAAGTGGCCTATCGACAGGATGGAGGATGTTGTGAAATGCGAAACAGAAGATTTCATCGATACAGAAATCACCAAGGATGGAAAATTAATCCTCACTACCGATGGTACAACAACTGCTCCTGATGATCCTGATAATCCCATAAAGCAACTTCCAGAAGGCGATGGGCTTATGTTGAACTTCCGCTACGAGTTGGAACTGAATATCAGCGAATAAATAAATTACTTTACAGATCGACGCCTGAGATTCGCGCATTATTCACCAATACAAACTTGGGCTCAAATACGCGAATTATGGCCTATTTTGTAAACAGTTGACACTCTGAGGCTTACAAAACCGCCTCTTTTTTAGTTTCGGAAAATCGCCTTGAAAAGTAACTTTTTAAGCCTCGTTTGGTTACTTTTTACTATTAATTCCGGCACTTTCTACCTTTAAATCTAGCACTTTTTCCCATTAAGGGGAACAATTTTTTCATAACTATGCAGTAAGAACGCCATAACCTAACGGCATATTCCCTTACTGGGAACGCCTGGTTTGCTTACTTCTCGCCCGCAGCCTCTCCCACCCTTCTCCTAGAACACCTCATTCCGAAGTGTTAAATTTAGGCATAATTCCTTTACATCAGAACTCAAGGGCGCAAAAGTACCAGTCCCCTTTGCGCCCCTCTTTTCGTAACGAAGTTTTTCGCATAATGCCGAATCTTCTATTGTCAGTTGTTCTTTCCGGCAAATTCGTCTATATCTTTGATCGCATTGTCCAGTGAGCGCATCTCGCGTGAAAAGACATAGGATAATATGGCAAATGCGACAACAATCACCACGAAATAGACAAGATTCCTCTCACTTGAGGGGAAAAAAGGAATATCGGTGCCGTAATAAACATCAAACAGAAGCCATACTACCCAGAGAAATAAGAAAGGAAGTATGCCAAACGTGTAAAGCTTCTCCCTGCGCTTGAAGGTTATCAACCGCTGTTGGGCACTGAGCACATCATCGACTGCCAGATGCTTGTCGCGGATGGTACTGACATTCCAGAAGTTGAAAACAGCCTCACCAACGAGCATAAGACCTAAGACTATAATTGGCATCCATGAAACGCCGACGACGCTTCTTAAAGCGTAAACCAAGAAGGGCAATATCACCAGTTCACCTACGCTGCCCCAGATGCTCATCCGCTTGATCCACGACACATGGCCTTTCATCGCCTCTCTCAACAGACGACGACTGACAATCTCCTGCTGTTCCACACGCTTTTTAAACTCAGCGACCTGACTGCGAAGTTCTTCCAATTCC
>ONNY01000227.1 GCA_900319305.1 uncultured Prevotella sp. | reverse complement strand
GATGAGCATACGACAGAGGGGGAGTCCCAGACCGATGCCTTCCTTGAAGGTGTCGAGTTTCACGAAGCGCTCGAAGATATGCTCTGCCTCTGCAGCGGGGACGCCACAGCCGGTATCCTCGACGGTGAGGGCGAGTTCTGTATCGGATGGCTTTGCGGCCTTGAGGGTGATGGTACCCTCGGGGGTGTATTTCACTGCATTATCGACGATGGCGCTGATGACGATCTTCAGCATGTACTCATTGGTGAGGATGGTGAAGTCGTCGGCCAGCGTGGTGTCGTATTGGATGGTGGTCTTGTCTGAGAGGTCGTCTTCTGCCTCCTTCATCACACCGCGCATCAGGTTGTTGATCTCCACCTGATTCTCTTTCTTGGCTTCCTCGCTGTTCTCGTTGAGCGATACCAGCAGCATCTCGTCGATGAGCATGGTGATGAGGCGGGCATTCTTCTGCGTCATGCGGGCGATCTCACGGCGCTCCTCGATGTTGGGATCGAGGTCGGGATTGGCGATCACCTGCGAGAAGCCGCCGATGATGTTGAGCGGCGTGCGCACCTCGTGGCTGATGTTCTGGATGAAGGCGGTCTTCATCTTGTCGGACTCCAGAACCTGATCATAGGCTTTCCTGAGTTCTTTCAGATGGCGGCGGCGCGTCTGGGTGATATAGAAGAGGGCGATGGCCAGGAGGGCCAGCAGGATGATGACGGCCGACATCAGGTAGAATCGGGTGCGGACTACATCGCGCTCGGCCTCGTAGATCATCATCTCGTCGCGGATACCCATCATGCTGTTAGTGAGCACCACGTTGTCGATGGAGTCGCTGGCGAGGTGCTGTTTCTTCAAGGCTCGGAAAGCATCTTCCCAACGGCCTGCCTTCTCGTAGATTAAGGTGATGGCGTCAAGGCCTTCGTTGCCCAGTTCTTTACGGGCCATCTCCACGGCTTGATCGGTATGACCCAGTAATGATTCGTGATAGACCTCTATTGAGCGGCCATGGACAGACGATTTGCCTTCTCACGCCTTTCTTATATTCCTCATAGCCTTCCATGAATTTGTCGTAGTCGCCCCGGTAGTAGTAACTCAGGGTGCGGCGGGTATCGATGTCGAACACGCGTTCGGGACAGTGCTTGAGGGATATCTGCCTGGCAACCTCCAGCAGGGAGTCGGCCTCTTCGGGACTGTCGTCGAGTGCCACATTGACGATATTCATATAGATGGAGGGCATGCTGGAGTAGTAGCCGTGTTCCTCCATCAGGCGGAGCACCTCGTGCCAGTTTTCCTTTGCCTCTTCCTTGTTGCCACAGTAACGGTTGATATGGCCCAGCATGTTCATTGCCATATACATCTCCTTATTGATCTTCTTCTCGCGCAGTTCCTTCGAGAGCTCTCTTGCCAGTTTGTAGGCTTCGTAGATGCGCTGCTGGTTCATCTGGAACACGATCTCATTGCAGCGCTGGGTATAGTAGCCATGCAAGTCATCTTTATCGTACAAGTATTTCTGAAGTGCCTGTATGGCAGGAAAGAACTTGGTGCTGTCGCCGAGGAAAGAACTTGGTGCTGTCGCCGTCGTTGAAAGCGCGGTGCATAGCGTTGTAGAGCTCTTTATAGGTCTTGTCGTTCGAGTAGTCAACAGCCTGTGCCAAGACCGTATTGTTACTGAATAACAATATGGAAAGTGTCAAAAGAAAGGTCTTTATCTTCATTTTTAATATCTTACAGTTTTAGTTGGTGATTATGTCTGCAAAGATACGAAATATATGGTAATATCCAAAAATTTTAAGAAATAATTTTGTTTTTTGGTGATAAAATCGTAATTTCGCCCCCGAGATGGAAGTTATTCCGATAGGTTTTTTCCATTCGCCATTGAAGTCGAAATTCGGCATACCGAGGCAGAGTGGTCTCGTCAGTGAACTGACGGGGTATGTGACCTTTGAACCGGAATACCGTCAGGAGGAGGCTGTGAGAGGCCTGGAGGACTTTGATTTCCTCTGGTTGATATGGGGCTTTTCGGCGAATCGTGGTGAGGCGCACGGTCTCACCGTCAGACCGCCC
>ONNY01000178.1 GCA_900319305.1 uncultured Prevotella sp. | reverse complement strand
GCATCGCTGTACTCGAAGGTGGTGTAGCTCAGGCCGAAGCCGAAGGGATAGCTCACAGGCACCTCAAAGCTGTCGAAGTAACGATAGCCCACGTAGATATCCTCCTCATAGTTGGTGTAATCCACATTCTTCACATTGCCCTTCTTACCCTGGTTCAGCATGTCGATGCGAGGATCCTCGTCGATGGGGAAGTTCTTGGAGCTGTAGGCATCGGTGAACTTCACGGGCCAAGTCATCGTGAACTTACCTGAAGGTGACTGCTTGCCACTGAGTACGTCAACGACACTGTTACCACCTTCCTGACCAGCCTGCCAAGCGCAGAGGATGGCATCGGGCAACTCCTTCCATGAAGCGGTCTCGATGACACCACCGATGTTCAGCAGCACCACGACCTGCTTGCCTGCCTTATGATAGACCTCACATACCTGCTCGATGAGCTTACGCTCTGAGTCGCTCAGATTGAAGTCGGCCACGCTACGGTCCAGGAACTCACCAGAGAGACGACCGAGGGTGATGACAGCCACATCGGCATTGGCAGCCTGAGCCGTCAGCTCGTCGGCAGAGAAGAGCTTCTCTGCTGGCAGCGGCTGCGGGAGGAAACGAGCCAGCATTGCGGTCTTCGGATCCTTCTTGGCCTTTGCCTCCAGTTCTGCCTCTGCCTTCTTCTTGGCATCGGTGATATAAGTCTCATAAGCAGTCTTCAGTTCCTCAGAAACGGTATAACCACCGTTCTTCATACCATCGAGCAGCGACACCACATAGGCGTGGTTCACATTACCAGAGCCTGTACCGCCAGCGATGAAATCGTATGAGGTGTTACCGTAGAGAGCCACGTTTTTCACGCTCTCAGCGAAAGGCAGGGCCTTCTCATTCTTCATGAGCACCATACCCTCGGCAGCAGACTGACGGGTAACCTCGGCATGTGCCTTCAGGTCGGGTTTGTTGGAATACTTATAACCCTGATAACGGGGACTCTTCTCAATGAGGTTGAGGATACGGCTCACATTACGGTCGAGGTCGGCCTCAGCAAGTTTGCCGCTCTTCACACCAGCCACGATCGAGTCGAACTGCTCATTCTTACCAGGCTGAAGCATGTCATTACCAGCCCACATCTGCAAGGCACCATCCTTACCGCCAAACCAGTCGGTCATCACGGTGCCCTCGTAGCCCCACTCATCGCGCAGGATGGTCTGTACGAGATCCTTGCTCTCTGAGGTGTAGGTGCCGTTGATATAGTTATAAGAGGTCATCACCGTCCAGGGCTTGCTCTCCTTGATGGCAATCTCGAAGCCTTTCAGGTAGATCTCCCGGAGGGCACGCTGAGAGATGCGTGCATCCGTGTTCATGCGGTTCGTCTCCTGGTTGTTGGCAGCAAAGTGCTTGATGCTGGTTCCCACATCGTTCTTCTGAACGCCAGTGATATAGGCACCAGCGGTCTTACCAGCCACCACGGGATCCTCAGAATAATACTCGAAGTTACGCCCGCAGAGAGGATTACGCATGATGTTCAGGGCAGGGGCCAGCAGCACATCGGCACCATATTCCTTCACCTCCTCACCGATGGCCTGTCCTACCTTTTCGATCAGCTGGATGTTCCAGGTTGATGCGAGCAGCGTACCAATGGGGAAATGGGTGCAGTAGTAGGTGGCAGAGTCACCCTCACGGGTAGCGTCGATACGCAGACCGGCAGGACCGTCAGCCAGTACGATAGCGGGGATTCCCAGTGAGTCGAGGGGATAGGTGGTACCAGCGGCACCGGGTACGAGACTCTGGGTGGCTCCAATCACGGCGTTATCGCCACTGAAACCAGCCATACCAACACCAATCACAAAATGAGCCTTGTCCTCGAGCGAGAGCTTGGTCATCACCTCTTCCTGATTGATGGTATTCTTGGGGGCCTGCTTGTCAGCAGATGCACAGGCTGTCAGCAGCAATGCCGCTGAAGCAAGAAATAATGCAGATTTCTTCATAGATAATTGTTGCTAATTGTTTATTTAAAAAGTAACGGAGTGAACTCTGAGAGATAGATACGCCAGTTGCGCCAGATGTGGCCACCCTCGGTCTCAAGGTAGGTATATTTGTGGTTCTTGCCATCGAGATAAGCGCGAAGGTCGGCATTGTTCTTGTAGAGGAAGTCGGTCTTACCGCAACCAATCCAGAAGAGCTTGGGGTTCTTGCTGAAGAGCCGGTCGATCTTCGCATTGCGGTCAGCATAGATATTGGGGAAACCTTTCGGATCGGCCTGCTGCTGATCGACAGCTGCAGAGAACAGACCTACATAACCGAACGTATCAGGATTATTGATAGAGATGAAAAGGCTGTGGAAGCCACCCATTGACAGACCTGCGATGGCACGATGGGCCTTGTCCTTCTTCACACGGTAGGTCTTCTCGATGAAGTTCACCACATCGGGGAAGGCTGTCTCGAAAGAGCCTTCCATCGTCTTGGGGAGCATCATCGTGGGCACCTTGAAGCCCTCTGAGGTTTCACCGGGGCAAGCCTCCTGAGAGATATTACCATTGGTCATCACCACAAGCATGGGCTCTGCCTTACCCTGGGCAATGAGGTTGTCGAGGATCTGGGCAGCACGACCGAGTTCACTCCAGGCATTCTCATCGCCACCGATGCCATGCAGCAGATAGAGCACGGGATACTCCTTGCCGCTGGTCTCGTAGCCGGCAGGGGTATAAACGGTGAGGCGACGGGTCAGGCCTGCCGTAGGACTCTCGTACCACACCTTCGAGACTGTGCCATGAGCCACCTTGTTCACCTTATAGAGATCGGTGCGGGCATCACCACCTATCAGCAGCACACTGAAGAGGTTGTTGATGTCGCGGATATTATAGACGTTCAGCGGATCAATGATCTTCACACCATCGACCATCATATTATAGGCTCCAGACGCCTTTTTCGTCCTTCACGAGGTCGGCCACACCTGGCATATCGTAGGTGTTACCGCCAAACTCCACCTTCTTTGGAGGCAGGAAGTCGCCGGTGATCTGTACTTTCTGTGCCTCAGGGGCAATCAGGTTGAATGTCACGGTGTTGTCGGCATGCACATCAGGTGAAGCCACCTGCGGACCTTGTCCCCAGCTCAGGTTCTGCTGGGCCTGTGCTGCTGTGCCCATCAGGCAGAGAGCAGCGAGAAAGAATAGTTTTTTCATTTCAATTGTTACAAATAAAAAGATGTTTAAAATTTGATTGCGTTTCTGGCTGCAAAGATATATATAATAGAATGAAACATCTTTCTGATACGTCCAAAGATTTTTCGATCGTGTTCAAAAGTGTTCCCACTTGTTTCATTTTGTTCAAAAGTTGTTCAATTTGTTTAAGTTTCTACTTTTTTTTGTATATTTGCACCCAAATATTACAACGATGACTCAAGGCAAATTTTTCATAACACTCTTGTTCAGTTTTATTTTGCAGCTGATGATGCTCTCCTGCCAAAAGGAGGGGAAGTCCGACAGCGGGATTGACAAGGATGAGGAACATAGTCTCGTGTTGGCTCAAGATCTTTCAAACAGCCGTGTG
>ONNY01000175.1 GCA_900319305.1 uncultured Prevotella sp. | reverse complement strand
GTCCCACCTCTTCCCATTCCGAACAGAGAAGTTAAGCCCGCCTGCGCCGATGGTACTGCAATGCAATGCGGGAGAGTAGGAAGCCGCCGTCTTTTTTAAAGAAGAGCCTCGAAGATACAATATCTTCGGGGCTTTTTCGTTATATATCTGTATGCAATGGACAGATAGAATCCGACAGGTGAAGATCTTATTGGTGTTAGCGGCGATCGTGATTGCCGTGACCTCTCTGCTCGTATCCCACTATCTGGTGAAAGACCTCTCGAAAGAAGAGCACAAGAAGATGGAGGTGTGGGCTCAGGCACTTCATGTACTGAATCATGCTGATGATAACACGGACCTGACACTGGTACTGGATGTGATTCAAGGCAATACCACCATTCCTATCATTGTCCTGAACAGCGAAGGACAGATCGATGACTTCCGGAATATTGAGGACACGACCCGCTTGGAGTACTATGCCCAGGAGATGATACAGTCGGGCGACACTATTCATGTGGGAGATCAACTGGTCTGTTATGATGAGTCGGTTCTGCTGAAACGGCTCTCCCAATATCCTTATTGGCAACTTGGTATCGTGATGGTCTTTGTGGTTGTGGCCATTTTTGCCCTCTTATCGTCGAAGAAAGCCGAACAGAACAAGGTGTGGGTGGGTCTGTCGAAAGAGACGGCTCATCAATTGGGTACCCCCATCTCCAGTCTGATGGCATGGGTGGAGATCCTGAAAGAGAACCACCCCAATGACGAGTTGATCCCAGAAATGGATAAGGATGTGAAACGCCTGGAGCGTATCGCCGAACGTTTCTCGAAGATCGGTTCACTGCCTGAGCCTAAGGAAGGATCGATGAATGAGGTATTGACCCACGTGGTGGAATATATGCGACATCGAACTTCTGACAAAGTGGAGATTATTTGCAACATGCCAGATCATGATGTCAGGGTGATGATGAATGCCTCGCTGTTTGAGTGGGTGATTGAGAATCTCTGCAAGAATGCGGTGGATGCCATGGATGGCAGCGGTCAGATCGACCTGACGCTGATGGAAGAAGGCGGGCATGTGGTCATCGAAGTGGCAGATAACGGTAAGGGTATTCGTAAGAAAGATATCAGAAATGTCTTTACGCCAGGCTTCACCACCAAACAGCGTGGCTGGGGCTTAGGACTTTCTCTTGCGCGCCGTATAGTCGAAGATTATCATAAAGGTAAGATCTTTGTCAAGTCATCTGAACTTGGCAAAGGTACCACCTTCAGAATAGAGTTGTAAATTTTGCACAAACGCCCCCTCTTGTGTGTAATATAACCCTTTGAATATGAAGGATTATGTATAGAAATGATAAAAAAATAAAATAACTGCACCTTAATTGGAAAAAAGTTTGTACCTTTGCACGCTGAATTATGTGATTATGTGTAGTTTAGAGTCATTGAAGGTAGATTTGAGAGGGCTGAAGGACGAGGTAACCACCTTGGATTTCAATCTTGATGATACATACTTCGAGGCTTTGGACGGTGCAGATGTGAAGCAAGGCTCTTTGCATGTGTCGGTGTCTATACGCAAGGCTACCGGCTTTTTTGAGTTCCAGTTCCATACTGCCGGCACAGTCACAGTCACCTGCGACCGATGTCTCGACGATATGGAGCAGCCGGTGGAAACCGACAACCGCCTGATTGTCAAGCTCGGAAGTGACTACTCAGAGGAGGATGATCTGGTCGTGGTGCCCGAGAACGAAGGAATACTCGACATGACATGGTTCATCTATGATGGTAATACCCATCAGGCATGTGCATGCACCTGGCAAGTGCAACCCTGCCATGACGAAAGCTCTGGAAGAGCTGTCAGCTGACCGAAGCAGCGATGAGGAGTCCGCCCAGTCCACAGATTCCCGCTGGGAGAAATTGAAGGATCTTTTAGCCCCCTAAGTTAGGGGGATGGGGGTCTGAACAACAGATTTATAAATTAATAAAATTAAAGAATAATTATGGCACATCCTAAAAGAAGACAGTCAAAGACTCGTACCCTCAAGCGTCGTACACACGACAAGGCAGTAGCTCCCACACTCGCAGTATGCCCTAACTGTGGCGCATATTACGTTTATCACACCGTATGCCCCACCTGTGGTTACTATCGTGGTAAGGTAGCTATCAAGAAAGAGGACGAAGTAGCTGAGTAATGAGCAAAATCAATTGCATAATCACCGGTATTGGTGGCTACGTTCCCGACTATATCCTCACCAACGAGGAGTTGTCGCGGATGGTTGACACCAACGACGAGTGGATTATGACACGCGTCGGTATCAAAGAGCGCCACATCCTCGTAGAGGAAGGTCTCGGCACCAGTTATATGGCCCGTAAGGCTGCCAAGCAACTGATGCAGAAGACGGGCGCTGACCCTGATACCATCGACGCTGTGATCGTAGCCACAACAACGGCAGATTATAAGTTCCCATCCACAGCATCCATCGTGGTCGGCAAACTCGGACTGAAGAATGCGTTCGCGTTCGACTTCTGGGGTGCATGCTGTGGATTCCTCTATTCGCTCGACGTGGCATCGACGATGATTCAGAGCGGCCGGTACAAGAGGATCATCCTCATCGCCGCCGACAAGATGTCGTCAGTCACCGACTATAAGGACCGTTCCACCTGTCCGCTCTTTGGCGACGGTGCGGCTGCAGTGCTCTTAGAGGGCACGGAGGAAGAAAACATCGGCGTGATGGATTCCTATCTGCGTTCCGATGGTAAGGGACTGCCGTTCCTGCACATGAAAGCCGGCGGCTCTGTCTGCCCGCCTTCCCACTTTACGGTCGATCACCGTCTGCACTACCTCTATCAGGAGGGGCGCACCGTGTTCCGTTATGCCGTAACGAACATGAGTAATGACTGTGCCATCGTCGCTGAGCGCAATGGTCTGAACAAGGACAACATTCAGTGGGTGGTTCCTCATCAGGCGAACATGCGTATCATCGAGGCTGTGGCAAAGCGGTTGGAACTGCCATTGGAGCAGGTCTTGGTCAACATCGAGCACTATGGTAACACCAGTTCGGCGTCGATACCGTTGGCCATCTGGGACAATGAAAGCAAACTGAAGAAGGGTGACAATATGCTCTTCACCGCCTTCGGTGCCGGATTTGTTCATGGAGCCTCTTATTATAAGTGGGCTTATGATCCAAAATAACCCTTCGACATGCTCAGGGACCGTGGAAAGTTGATACACAAAGCAGGATTTGTGAATATCGTTGGAAACCCCAACGTAGGTAAAAGTACGCTCATGAACCAGTTGGTTGGTGAGCGTATTTCAATTGCGACATTTAAGGCTCAGACCACCCGTCACCGGATCATGGGCATCGTGAACACGCCGGAGATGCAGATCGTCTTCTCCGACACGCCGGGGGTTCTGAAGCCTAATTACAAGTTGCAGGAATCGATGCTCGCTTTCTCGGAGTCAGCCCTTCAGGATGCTGATGTGCTGCTCTATGTCACCGATGTGGTAGAGGATCCCGAGAAGAATATGGATTTCCTGGAGAAGGTCCAAAACCTCGCCATCCCCGTCATCCTCCTCATCAATAAAATTGATGAGCTTGCTAGCCCTGCTAGTCCTGCTAGAAATGCTAGTCAGGCTAGTAATGCTAGTCTAGCAAAGATTGTCGATCGCTGGCATGCCCTGCTGCCGAAGGCAGAGATCCTGCCCATCTCCGCCAAAAACAAGTTCGGCACCGATATCCTGCTGAAGCGCATCCAGGAACTCCTGCCCGAGAGCCCTGCCTACTTCGACAAGGACCAACTGACGGATAAGCCCGCCCGCTTCTTTGTCTCGGAGATCATACGCGAAAAAATCCTGCTCTACTACGACAAGGAGATCCCTTACAGTGTGGAGGTTAGTGTGGAGCGGTTCAAGGAGGATGAGAAGCATATCCACATCAATGCGATCATCTATGTGGAGCGTGACTCGCAGAAGGGCATCATCATCGGGCATCAGGGTGTGGCGCTGAAGAAAGTCTCCACCGAGGCTCGCAAGGCTTTGGAGAAGTTTTTCGATAAGCCGATCTACCTCGAAGTCTTCGTCAAGGTCGATAAAGACTGGCGATCGTCCGATAGGGAATTGGAACACTTTGGGTACAATCAAGCCCCCTAAGTTAGGGGGATGGGGGTCTGAACATAGGATATGAACTATTCGAATCATCCTGTCACAAAGGATTTCCGTCGATTACTCCGCCATGATGAGACACCAACGGAGCGTATGCTGTGGAAGTATCTTAGAAAGAAGCAATTGGATGGATATCGTTTTAGACAACAGCATGGGTTTGGACCTTATATCATGGACTTCTATTGTCCAGAATTGAGACTCTGTATTGAGCTTGATGGTAGTGTACATGAAGGATTAGAGGCACAGCAGAAAGATGCAGATAGGACTGCTTTCCTCAATGAGCATAGAATCTCGGTATTGCGTTTTCGAAATGAAGAGGTAGAGAGTGATGTTCAAGGTGTTTTAGATAGAATTAGAAGATATATTAATTTAAATAGGGGCGAAGAACTTGTTCAGACCCCCATCCCCCTAACTTAGGGGGCTTAGAAGAATGGGAAATTTAGTAGCAATAGTAGGCCGACCCAATGTGGGAAAATCCACGCTCTTCAACCGTCTGACGAAAAGTCGCCAGGCGATTGTCAGCGACGAGGCAGGCACCACCCGCGACCGCCAGTACGGCAAGTGTGAGTGGTGTGGCCACGAGTTCTCCGTCGTCGATACCGGCGGCTGGGTGGTCAATTCAGACGATATCTTTGAAGAGGAGATCCGTAAACAGGTGATCATCGCCACCGAGGAAGCCGACCT
>ONNY01000174.1 GCA_900319305.1 uncultured Prevotella sp. | reverse complement strand
CAAGGTCATCAACGAAAAGATGATACCACCGCTTACGGGCGACGGCACACAGAATTTCTGCAGGAAATCAACTTTTCGCGTTAAAACCATACCGACCAGCAAGGCCAACGCACCGATGCCGGCTGTCTGTATCATATCCAGTTCAATACTTACCATACTCACGCTCTTTTATGATTTTAGAATCTATACTGCAACTTCACATTGGCAGCATGTCGGTTGACTGTTGCATCACTACAGAAGGCATCAAACATATCATGCCAGTCGATGCCTACGTTCCAATGCCTTCCGAACTGCTTGTTCACTGAAAGACATCCATAGACGGGTACACCCGTCGCCTCACGTTTGGGGGAGTTCTTGGTGTAATACACCACCTGCATGGCTATCTGCCACGCATGTGGAAGATAGGCCGTCGGGGCAAACCGGATGGAAGCAGATGTTCCACTCTTGGCGATATACAGATTGGAGCCCCCAACAAGACTCAGCCCTTTCGTTTTCCAATAAGCCGATGCCGCCAGTTCCGTCAAGTTCTCGCCACCTTCTATCATATAGTAATCCGCCTCCGTCTGTACCGTCAGTTTCTGCCTGCTATAGGCATATGCCAGTTTCATCTGATGGATGGAGCGATCCTCGAACACTGCCTCCGTCATCGCCGGATTAAAGTATTTACGATAATAACCCAACTGGATTTGATTCCGATGATCAGGCACAAAGATGACGCAGGCATTTGCATTGTCACGGGTGTCGGAACGCTTTTGACTGATGGTGCCTTCCTTTTTCTTCCGTTCATAGAACATCACACGATTACCCACTGTAAACCTCCACTTGGGCAAAGCATAGGTGAACTGCAGGTAGATATCATAGTTGAAGACATCACAACTCTGATCCGTATTCTTTTGACTGGTCATCTGGAAATCTCCCTCAAAACCCAGCGTCATCGCCAACTGCTTCGTGAACAAAGGCGTATTCAACTCCGCAATACATAAAGGCAGTTTGCTGGATGAGGACCAGTCGCTGGCATACTGATAACCACCCACAAGGAGCAGTTCTGTACCCAGGTCATTGAAGGTGTGGAAATAGCGCGCCCTGCCCATCACCTTTCGCGACATACCATTAGGCTGGTCAAGATACTGCTGGGTGAAATAGGTCAGCAGTTTATTCCTGTCATCAAAACGGTTCGTCATGTGAAGCGTCAGATACTCCTTATTCCCCTCCTGATGACGATAAGAGGCATTGGCGTAGAGATCGGTGCTCTTACTACCGTATAACGCATTCACGGCGCCAATACCTGCGACTTCCTTTCCAAAGCCCCCTTGGCCTTCCACAAAACCATTCAGCGCATCAGGCATCTTCATATTAATATCCAGTACCCTGGCCATGCCGATGGTTCCCTTCTGCACACCTGTATTGTCGCACACCTGAATCTTGGCGATATCCTTGGCCTTCATCTGGCTCAGAATCAACCTCGTGTCGCCATTCAACGGACAGTTGTCGATGCGGAGGTTGTAGTTCAAGATGACATCCTCATAGCCGGCAATCATCAGGTCGGGCACCATCTGGAGGATATCCATCAGCGTCTCCTCCCCTGTCAGTTCCATGCGCTGCGGATAAATCATCGTACGGTCTGCCTTGACTTCGATGATAGGCAAACCGCTTTCTGCAAACATGGAGGCAGATAGCAGCAGAAGGCTGAGCAATATGATAACAGGCCGACGCATACGATTGTTTTGGGTGTACGATTGCAAAAATACGAAATTATCTGAATTCTTGTATCGTTCAGAATGTTAATAAAATATAATTCTCACGCGTACATCATCTTATGATAGGAGTTTATTCGTATATTTGTATTCAGAAACAGAAAACTATGAGATAATCATGAATAAAGCAACAGACAGAAAGACCTCTAAGACCAAGAGATTCGTCATGCTGACAGTGGCTGCCATGATGCTGGTGATGCTGGGCCTGACGTTCCTGATATGCTGCTATACCCTGAAGGCGGAGAGCCATGTGCGCTATGTGTCAATTTTGAACGTAGCGTCGGAGCGTATCGCCAAGACCATCAGAGGCATGGAGATGAGTGCCAAGAACATCTTCGACGAAGTGCAACAGCACTTGGACTCGCCAGACGCCGTGATTGCCGCCCTGAAGAGCAAGACATCCCAGAATCCAGATATCAAAGGCTATTTCGCTGCTTTCGAACCCAACTATTTCCCCCAGAGAAGCAAATTCTTCCAGCCTTACATCTACAAAGGCGAGAACAACGGGCAGTATGTGGAGAGTCAGGTGGGATCAGGCGAAGAGGACTATACGAAGTCTGAACTGTATATCAAAGCCAAGAAACTAGGCAAGAGTTACTGGACGGATCCGTACTATTATTACGACGGTTCGGACTTGAGCGGACACTACTGTTCCTTCATGACCCCCATCTACGATGCAGAAGGGAAACTGGCGTGCATCTGCGGTGCCGACATGACGTGTGAGTGGCTGACCAAGGAATTGAAGCAGATCGACTATGCCAGCAAGCAGAACGACCTGCAGAACAGATTCCTGCCTGATAAAGAGCCCGACTTCTATACCGTGGTGCTGAACAACGACGGCACCTGTATCGCCCACCCTGAAGGGAGGGGGCTGCTGATAAAGGACAAGCAGGTGATCAACGACCTGAAACAGCGGAAGAACGGCATGGTGGAGATGACTGTCAGCGGCAAGCCTGTCACCGTGTATTACGGACCGGTTGCGGATCACAACTGGTGTGTGGCAGTGGTAGTGCCGGCAGAGGACACCCCGCAGCCTGTGATGCTGGCAGGCCTGATACTGCTTGTAGTGGCAGTACTGGGTATGATTGTTGTATATATACTTGTGAAGATATGAAGAAGTCAACCAAGACAAAGAGTTTCATCTTGCTGACGGCAGCGGCTGTAATGCTAGTGATGCTGACGCTGTGCTTCCTGGTATGCCGCTATACAATGAAGGCAGAGACCCATATGCGTTATGTGGGAATTATGGACGTGGCATCAGAGAAGATTGCCAAGTCCATCAGCGGTATGGAGATGAACGCGATGAACGTGTTCGATGAAGTGGAGA
>ONNY01000173.1 GCA_900319305.1 uncultured Prevotella sp. | reverse complement strand
GACGTGAAGGTGGAGTTCTACACCCCGTCGATCGTTCATATCGTCAAGTCGCCAACTGGTCATCAATATACCAAACAGAGTCTGGTGGTCATCGCCAGTCCTGAGAATGTAAACGTCACTCAGAAGGGGAACACCCTGATGAGTGACGTTCTCACTGTAAAGGTTGATGCCAAGACTGGTGCCATCACTTTCAGCGCCAAGGGTAAGACCCTGCTCCGTGAAAAAGGAGCCTGTACCTTTGAGCCACGTACGGAGGGGCCAGATGCTGGTGCCTATCGTGTGACACAAACCTTCCTGCTCGATAAAGACGAGGCCATCTATGGCTTAGGCACCATCCAGAACGGCAAGATGAACCGTCGGGGTGAGCATAAGCTGATGGAGCAGTCGAACCTCGAGGATTTCCAGAGCGTCCTGCAGTCCATCAAGGGCTGGGGCATCTACTGGGATAACTACTCCCGCACCCAGTTTGATGATGATGCCGCCAAAGGCATGTCGTTCTCTTCTGAGGTGGGTGACTGCGAGGACTACTACTTCATGTACGGCGGTTCTGCCGATGGTGTCATCGCCCAGATGCGCCATCTCTCTGGCGACGTGCCGATGTTCCCGCTCTGGACCTACGGATTCTGGCAGTGCAAGGAACGTTATAAGAGTGCTCAGGAACTTTTAGGTGTCGTTGACCAATACCGTCAATTGCAGGTGCCCCTCGATGGTATCATCCAGGACTGGCAGTATTGGGGTTCCAACTATCTGTGGAACGCGATGGACTTCCTCACCGAAGAATATGCCGACGGACAGAAGATGATCGACGATGTCCACCAGAAGCATGCCCACTTCATGATATCCATCTGGGCCAGTTTCGGACCGAAGACCAAGGCCTATCGCCAGCTCGATGAGAAAGGTCTGCTCTTCGACTTTGCCACTTGGCCCCAGAGCGGACTGACCTTCTGGCCCCCACGCCTGGACTATCCCTCAGGTGTACGTGTCTATGACGCTTTCTCACCTGTGGCTCGTGATATCTACTGGCAGAACCTGAAGAACCTCTTTGATAAAGGTGTCGATGGCTGGTGGATGGACTCTACCGATCCCGACTTCTTTGATCCGAAGGAGGCTGACTATGATCACAAGGCAGGCAACGGCACCTGGCGCTCACTGCGCAACGCCTTCCCATTGGAGACTGTTCGTGGTGTCTATCAGGCTCAGCGCAAGGAGTCCGAGCAGAAACGTGTGTTTATCATGACACGTTCCGCCTTTGCCGGACAGCAGCACTACGGCTCTAACATGTGGAGCGGCGATGTGGCTTCTTCATGGGATATGCTGCGTAAGCAGCTGCCTGCCGGACTGAGTTACTCGCTGACAGGTAATCCTAACTTCAACACCGACATCGGTGGTTTCTTCTGCGGCTCCTATAACACCCAGGGTAGTGGTTCTGCCCCCAAGAACCCGCAATACCAGGAGCTCTATGTCCGTTGGATGCAATATGGACTCTTCTGTCCCATCTTCCGCAGTCATGGAGCTGATGCCCCACGAGAAATCTGGCAGTTTGGCAAGAAAGGCGAGCCCGTCTATGACGCCATTGAGAAGATGATCCGCCTGCGTTATCGCCTCATACCTTATTTATATAGTACAGCTTGGCAGGTCACCAGCAACAACGAGAGTTATCTCCGTCCGCTGTTCAGCGACTTCGCTCAGGACAAGCGTGTCTGGGACATGACCGATGAGTTTATGTTTGGCCGTTCTATCCTGGCTGCGCCTGTGGTGGAAGCCCAGTTTACTGAGGAGCAGATCATCAAGGAAGATGCGATGACAGGTTGGGACAAGAAGGAAGTAAAGGCCCAACAGACGAATCGTGTTGACTGGTCTGCCTCGAAGACTGCCACCAAATACCTGCCGAAGGGCACCCTCTGGTATGACTTCTGGACTAATCAGCAGTACAAGGGTGGACAGACCATTACGCTCCAGACAGCCCTCGACCGTGTGCCGATGTTTGTACGTGCTGGTAGCATCCTGCCCCTCGCCCCCGAGATGCAGTATGTAGGTGAGAAGGCTTGGGATCAGCTTGAGATCCGTGTCTATCCTGGTGCCGACGGCTCTTTCCTCCTCTATGAAGATGAGGGCGACAGCTATCAGTATGAGAAGGGTGCCTACGCCACCATCGCCTTCCAGTGGCATAACGCCACCAACACACTGACGATTGGGGCACAGCAGGGCAGCTATCCAGGTATGCTGAAGTCACGCCAGTTCATCATCACCCCGTTGATTACAAAGGTCAACAGACAAATATCTCCCTTTAAATAATCAGAGCCACTTTTTTTGAGAAATAAAAGCCCCGTCAAAAATGACGGGGCTTGCTGGGGTTTGGAGAATTCTCGAGTCGGGCTCCCATTTCTAGGAAAGCTGCCCAACTTAACGAGCCTGGAATTATAAGGTTCATAATTAGGTAATATATTTAGTTTGGTTAACAAATTTGACCCCCCGCCGATAAACGGGGGATCATTTTATAGGTATTAGATTTGATACTGCAACATCACGAATGAGTAAGGCGCAATGTCAAGCGAGAATTTCTTCTGAGCCTTCACCTGCTCTGTCTTCGGAGCGATGGGCTGTGCCTCATAGTTGTTCTCATCATTCGGCTGACCAGCCAGTACGGTCTTCGTAGCCATCTTCTTCACGCCGAAGCGGCTCAGGTCGATATTGGCTTTCTTGGCCTCAGCACTGGCATTACAGATCTTCACGAAGAGCTGACGGGTCTTGGTGTTCAGGATCACGCTCTGACCATAGTGCACGTTCTCCATTGGCTGGATAGCATCGGCGGCATCACCTTCGAACTTCACGCAGTCGCCATACCAGTAGTTACCTGATGACTGTCCGAAGAGTTGCTGTACATAGTAACTGCAGGTGAGGTAAGGACGCTCGTTGTCGTAGTAGATCATATCAGGATTCCACTGGGTGCCGTCCTTGCGGGCGAAGAGGGGTGCATAAGAAGTCATGCTGACCACATCGCCATTGCGCTCTACGTGGAGCAGATAGAGGCCCTCAGCCAGCGCGTCGATGAACTTCTTATCCTTGGCGGCATACTCTCCCAGATAGACCTTCGTCTTGCGATCGCGGGGATAGTTGTCATACTGGCGCTTGTTCAGGAAGAACTCGTTGGGCTCGTAGTAGTGCTCGTCGAGGATCGGCATAGCCAGTTCTTCAGCAAGTTTCCAACCATTCTCAAAGTCGGGGTTGTCGGCATGCGAACCAGGACCGGCAGTACCCACGATGATGATCTCGGGATGTGCCTTCATCACGCGTTCATATATATATTTAAAGCGCTCGATGAACTCGGGGGAGATCTTCTCTTCGTTACCGATACCCAGATACTTCAGGTTGAAGGGTGCAGGATGACCAGCATCGGCACGCATCTTCGCCCACTTGTTGGTGGCGGGATCGCCATTAGCCCATTCGATCAGGTCGATGGCCTCAGCCACCCACTCATCCATCTCAGACATCGGCACCACTTCCTGAGCCTGAGTCGGCCACATGTTCCAACCTCCGTTGGTACCCTGACAACTCACACCGGCAGGCAGGATGGGTACGGGCTCCATACCGAGATCCTCACAGAACTGGAAGTACTCGAAGTAACCAAGGGCACAACTCTGATGATAGCCCCAGGTGTTCTTCAACTGACGACGCGTCTCCTTCGGACCGATGGTGGTCTTCCAACGGTAGGTGTTCCAGAAACCGTCACCACCGCCATGCACCACGCAACCGCCTGGGAAGCGCATGAACTTCGGATGGAGGTCAGCGAGTGCCTGGGCGAGATCCTTACGCAGGCCATGACCCTTATAGGTATCCTCGGGCATCAGCGACACCACGTCGATATCCATATCACCATTGTCTAAAGCCAGAATCTGAAGGGAAGCCTTCTGACAGGTTGAATCGGGTGTGAGCACAGCCTCGAACTTCTGCCAGGTACCAGCCTCCACTTTAAAGTAAGCCTCTGCCAGGAGTCTGGGATCTGATGGGGGCCAACCTGGCTTCTGCTCGACGAGGGCTACTCGCACAGTCTTGGCATCGCCCTTCACATTGCGCATGAAGGCAGAGAAATCATACTTCTCACCAGCCTTGACAGAGATACCGTCGAAGCCGTCGTTTTGGATACCGAAGCCTCTCCAGCCCTTGTAGTCATAGAACTCCTTCGTGCGCTCGATATGGAGGCGCATGAAGTGGGCGTTGTTGGCATGAACGGGGTTCTCGTTACAAGCCTGCAGGAATCCCAAAGAATGACCTGGGCGAATCTGTTTCCAAGCGGTACCAGGCCCCCAACCGTCGCGGTCGGCCATACTAAACTCGAACGAGCCATTCTGTACTAACTCGGCATAGAGGCCACCATCGGCGGAGTTGTTGATGTCCTCGAAGAAGATACCGACTAATTCATCACTGATAGCCTTGCCGCCGGCAGGGGCGGTCATCGGCTTCTGGGCACTGAGGCCCATCGCGGCTGTCAGAAGGACAGCACTGAGGATTGATCGTTTGTTCATACTTAGTTAATTATTGGTTATTTATTACAAATCTTACTTCGTAGATTTCACCGATCTGCTTCTTGGGCTTCGCCACGAACTTCACACGAACCTGTTTCTTGCCCTTCAGCGCGTCGGCAGGCACGGGATAGGTCTCATAAATGAACTTTGAGATGCGGTACTTGCCTGTGTTGTTCACTGATGTTACCAGCACATCATCGACAAAGATATCAAACTCGTGACTCTTCCACTCGCCTACACCCCAGTACTTTAGGCGCAACGAGAGATCGGTCTGTCCACCTGTCTGCATCAGATAACTGAAATAGTGGCCGTCGCTGGCATCGCGATAGAACACATCGTTTGAGTTACCTACGAACGAGTCGTCTGTCTCCATGAAGTGATCGCTCTCAGGCTGCTGCTCACCAGGCTGCACCTTATCGACAGTGCGGTCTTCGAGTGCCTGACGCTCCTGCTCCTGCTTGGCGAGATTGTCGAGGTAACCCTTATAGCTGTCCTCCGAAAGGGCGAGCCAGTACATCATGTAACGGGCATCGTGGAGATCGAAGAACGGCATCAGTTCATTGCGGATCTCATTGACCATCTTCGTAGAGATGGTGAAGTGCAAAGGCTTGCCCTCTATGGGTTGCAATTGTTCGGCAATGCGCTCGATGTCATTGTTAATCAGGATCTCCGTACCCGTCTTCATGGCGAGCATCACGGGGCCGTGCATCAGGGCGATATACTGCGGCAGGTTCGGCAAATATTTCACATAACTGTACATCGGGAAGTTCATCTCAACGACATCGCCTTTCTTCCACTGACGATCGATGATGACATACGATGAGGGACCTGTGACGATGCTCACGGGCTGACCATTCACCTTAACGCTGAACTGGCCCGGCTTCACCCAACCTGGATAGCGCACATTGAGTGCGAACTTACCTTTGCCCTCAGCGATGGTGATCTTGCTGGTTTCGGCATAGGGGAAATCTGTCTCTTGACGGAGCTGAATGCCCTTCTCTTTCCAGTTCAGTTCAGAAGCCACAAAGAGGTTCACATAGAGAGCGTCGCCCACATGGGTATAGATAAACTGACCATACTTACCATGATTCTCCATACCTGTACCCACACAGCACCACATGGCCTCGTTGGGAGCTGAATAGTTGCGATAGTGGCGCGGACGGGCTGAAGTGAAATACACATAACCGCCATGTTCCGGATGCTGGGTAGAGAGGATATGATTGAAGGTTGCCAACTCGAAGAAGTCGGCATAGCGTGCCTCAGGATTACGGCGGTGCAGATCTTCCGTCAACTTCAGCATGTTGTTCGTGTTGCAACTCTCAGGTCCGTCGATATCCGTCACGAAGTCCTGGCAAGCCTCCTTACTGGGGAAGTGCTCGCGACGGCTGTTGCCGCCGAATGCCAGTGAACGCTCACCTGTGACGATGTCCCAGAAGTAGGCACCAGCGGTATGATAAGCCTCATCGCCAGCGAGTTCGGCGATACGCTCAAAGCCCACCACCTTAGGCACCTGCGTGTTGGCATGCATATTGTCGAGAATGTCACGACGCTGCATCAGCGGGTTGAGCAGACGGCGATGAGAGAAGCGACGAGCCACATCAAGATATTTCTGTTCGCCAGTGATGGCATAGGCATCTGCCAGAACCTCGTTCATGCCTCCGTGCTCCGTATCGAGTGCACGTTCCATCTGGGCATCCGAGAGACCTGCCGTCAGCTCGATGGCCCAGTCGCAGAAGCCGAGGAAGAGTGCCTTTGCCTGTTCATTGCCGCAATAC
>ONNY01000170.1:3194-5206 GCA_900319305.1 uncultured Prevotella sp. | reverse complement strand
CCCGTGTTCATCTGCAAAAGTAATAAATAAATTGGAAATAAAGAAAGAAAAGGGCGAAAAAGTTTGTGGGGCACGTTTTTTGATATAATTTTGCAACCCGATTGAATAGTGATATTATTTATAATAAGTTTAAGTTCATTGGAAAGTGGGATCTGCAGTGATGCACATCCCATTTTGCTTATAAGAGTAAATATTGGAAGTTTAGGAAAATGTCTTACCCTGAAAAACGTTGAATCAAAAACAACGTTTTAAAATGGATAAAAATGAAGATTTAGACTTGTTGGAATTGCAAGAGCTTGCGCTGAAGCACAAAACATCCAAAAGACAAAAGACTTTGGAGGAGAAGCGCATGATTGTGAGAGCTTATTTGTCAAATCATGTGCCAATTCCTCAATTATGTGCAAATTTTGGTATTAGCAAGACTACTTTTTACAGATGGTTTCGTACCTTTGCGGACGGAAAGGTCCCCGAAAGGATATCTAAGGGCATTCCTAATGTCAAACCAAATCCGCCTGCTATGCCGAAGAAGCTAAAGCCAGAGGAGAGTGCAGCCGAGGAGCTGGCACGCCTCAGAGAAGAGAACAAGCGTCTGTCGGAAGCGCTGAAGATGGCCGAGTGGATGAACCACGCCAAGGACGTGATGATCGACGAGGCCGAGAAAGCCTTCAACATCCCGATCAGAAAAAAATCTGGTGCCAAACAGTGAAGACGCTTGCCGCAGAGAAGGTCAAGGGCCAGTCCATGGGCCTTCTCTGCCGGCTGTTTGGCAAGAGCTGGCAGGCGTACTACCAGCATCAGGACACGTTAGGCAAGCAACGGCTCAGGGAAGAAATGGTGATTCAGTTTATAAAGGATATACGAAGGCTGGATCCAGGGATAGGTGGCGAGAAGCTGCATTACATGTATCGTGAGCGTTTCGGTGCCGACTATGAGTATATGGTGGGTAGGGACAAGATGGAGGCCATCATTGCCAAGCATCATCTGAATGTGAGGATTCCCAAGCGGCGTCCGCGTACGACTGACTCGACTCATGGACTGCCCACATATCCTAATCTGACAAAGAACCTCATCCCCATACGCAAGAATCAGTTGTGGGTGACGGATATCACGTATATACCCATTTGGGACCCGGAAGGAAGCTATACCTTCTGCTATCTCTCAATGATTACAGACTGCTACACAAAGGAAATCATCAGTTGGTATGTAGGTGAGACGATGGAGGCCTGGTGCAGCGTGGAATGCCTCATGAAGGCTCTGGAAACGTTTGATACCGAAGAAGTCGTCAACCTCATTCATCACTCTGACCGAGGCATCCAATATGTTAGTGCAGCATATACCTCACTACTTATCGATGCAGGCATCCAAATCAGCATGACGGAGAGTGGAGATCCCAAGGACAATGCTGTAGCAGAGCGCCAGAACAACACCGTCAAGAACGAGTTGCTCAAGGACATCAAGTTCCACTCTATAGGCGAAGTGAGGAGGACTTTGGATAAAGCTATCGCCTTCTACAACAACGAGCGCCCGCACATGTCGCTGAACAACATGACACCACGTCAGGCAGCCTCATGTATGGGTAAAATACAGAAGAAATGGACCAGTTACAGAGAAAAGTACCTCGAAAATTTGGAAATTCAAGAAGGAGCATGTACCTTTGCACCGCAAACCCTGAATATGATTGAACGGCTTTCCGGAGAGCCTATTCAACAAATACAAGGGTTAAGAGAGAATCATTCAACTTCTGCCAGGGTTAGGAAGAAGGTACCAAAATAAGCATTCAACCTATGGCAGGGTTAAGGTAAAAAACATTCAACTTATTTTAGGGAAGTACACTCAAACGTGCCAACGTGCCAACGTGCCGTTGGTGTTTTTTAGTTTTTAGATAGATTGAGGGAGGAGCAAAATAGAAGATAATATATTTATATTATATATATATTATAATATATATATAATATAAAATAATAATTAAGGCAAATTGGGGGCAGTATGGAAAATACAAATGGCACGTTGGC
>ONNY01000170.1:0-3185 GCA_900319305.1 uncultured Prevotella sp. | reverse complement strand
ATATTATAATATATATATAATATAAAATAATAATTAAGGCAAATTGGGGGCAGTATGGAAAATACAAATGGCACGTTGGCACGTTGGCACGAAAGGGTGACTGGGAGTTTGCTCGCAGCCATTTTTTAACATTTCAAGGTTTTTCGGGGAAACGCTTGCAAGACTGCTGAATTTTTTGTATCTTTGCAATGTCAAATGAGAAAGGTAGAAACACCGCCCATTAAGGATAAAAATTGCGAGGATTAAGTCTAGAAATTGCGCGCATTAATGGTAGCAAGTTTTTCCTTTAATGGTGGTCAAAAACGGCTCAATCAGGCGACATCGAGAGAACTAACAAATTTTTTAACACAAAAACTAAACTAGATTAAATTATGGCTATTAAAGTTATTGCACAACTGCGTGAAGTGAAAATTGGTAAGAACCCCGGTAAGAAGTTCGTGATGCGTCCCGACCTCTACGTGCCCATCGCCGAGAAGAAGGTGTTCCAGGAGGCTGCCACCCACTCAGGTATCTCATCTGGTGTGATCAAGGCGGCTTGGGATGCTGCTGGCGAGGTGATCCGCACATGGGCGACTGAAGGTCACTCTATCCCCCTGCCTGGTCTTGGTACCATGCGCTTCGGCGTCCGCTCCAAGGCGGTCGAGAAACTGGAGGATGTAAAGGCTAACCTGATTAGCGTGCGTCGTATCATCTTCACCCCGAATGTGGATGTGAAGGACGAGCTGAAGAACACCTCTATCCAGATCACCTGTCTCGATGAGGATGGTAACGTGCTGAAGCGTGTGACCTCAGGGGATTCGGGCGACATCGAGGACAATGAGAATGGTGGCCCTTCGGCAGGCTCAGGGACCGTTGAGAATGGTGGCTCTGGAACCGAGGTACACAATGGCAGCGGTATCATCCCGACTCCAACCGATCCTGAAGACGATCAGCCCAGCGATTGATTTCAACTTGGGGGCAGTTCAGCCTAAGGGCTGCCCCCAGTTCTAAATTAAACAGTAAACACTAAAATCTGAATTGTTATGAGTAAGAAAGAGACAACTAAGTTTATTGTACAGTTGATTGCATCGATCGCATCGGCTATCCTGACTGCACTCGGCGCCACGTCGTGTATGGGATTCTAAAATGAGAGAGGCATCCGATTAAGGGTGCCTCTCTTGTTTTGATTAGCCTTCATACTTTCTTTTTTTACGGTTGCCACCACCACCACCGCCGCCGTTTACAGACTCCAACTCTTTCTCTTTCAGGGCGCGTGGGCTCTCTTCCTCATTCTTCTTTACCATAACCTTAGAATTTTAATTGTTTGCCTCTCTAATCTTTTGCCCATCCATCATAGGGCCATTTCTTATTTTTCTCCTAACAACTCGTCGAGATAGGTGTAGAACGCTGGATCCTCTCCCACGACCACTTTCAGCAGCTTGCCCTCAGGCGAGACCACCGCTTTCGTCGGGAAGCCCTCGATGCCGTACATCTGCGCCAGATCGCTCATCATGTCGTCAGGACAGCGCACTTGGAGCCAGGGCAGCTCATACTGCTCTACAGCGGTACGCCATTTCCGCTCAGAGTCCTGACAGTCAACACCTAAGATCTCCAGATCATCCTTATACTTGGCATACACATCTTTCATGGCAGGGAAGCCTCGGATACACCACACGCACCATGACCCCCAGAAGTCGATGATCACATATTTTCCACGCAGCGACGAGAGCTTCCGCGGATTACCCTGCAGATCGGGCAACTCAAAGTTGGGTGCCATCTCGTCATCATCGGCCTCAGCCGCTGTCGTCTGAGCCGTAACAGTCTCGTTTGTCTGAGCCTTCTGAGACTTATTCGCACAGGCGGCCATCATGGAGATTGTCACCGCCAACAAAGCAAAAGTCAAAAAAATCTTTTTCATTCTTTTCATATTTCTAGTTAGCATTATATTTTTCACTCTATAACGGGATCCACATCCAGAAGACAGAGCCTTTGTCCTTGCCTTCGGATATCACACCGATGTCGCCGTGGCAGGCGTCGGTGAAGGCCTTACAGATCGAGAGACCGAGACCAGTGCCCTGCACAAAGTCATCGACTTTGAAGAAGCGGTCGAAGATCTTGGTCTGAGACTCTGGTAAGATACCAGCGCCCGTATCCTCACAGTAGGCATACAAGCCCTCACGCTGTTGGCCCTCAACGGTTCTGGTCTCCATACGGTAGCCCAGTTTGATATAGCCCTGATGGGTATATTTCACTGCATTGGTCAGGAAGTTGGTGATGACCTGTGACACCCGTTCCACATCCACCTTGATCGTAAGGGTGTCGTATGGATTGTCCTTGATGAACTCCACACCTGGCTCCTGCACCCTGGGCTGCAACGACTTGAACAACTCATTAAACGTCTTGGCAAAGTCCACCTCAACGGGTCTGATATCCATATGACCAGACTCCAGCGAAGAGGCTGTCAGGATATCGTTGATCAGGCGCAGCAGCATGTCGCAGTTGTTCTTGATAATCTGGATAACTTCCTTTTTCTCCTCCGCACCAGTCAGCGACGACAGCACTTCCGAGAAGCCCACAATCGCATTGATAGGGGTACGGATCTCATGTGTCATATTTGCCAGGAACAACGTCTTCATCTCTCCTGACTCACGCGCGCGCTTCGTCTCCTTACGCAACTGATCCTGCTTGCGCATCAGGTCGTTGATGTTTCGCCAGACGCCGAAGGCGCCCAGCAGCTTCCCGTGCGCGTCGAACTCCGGGATACAGTTGAGCTGCACCCACTGATTCTCCGTAGAACTCTGCGTCACCATCGGATGCATCTGCCCGATATATACCAGCGGCTTACCCAGGGCTTCCTCAGGGTTCTTCAGCGCCTTCACGAAGTCATTCTCCTGATCCACGAAGATCTTCAGCATCTGTTCCAGACTGAACGAACGGGCCACGGTGTTCAGTCCGGTATAGAACTCCAGGACGTTGCGCTCCAGACTGATGCGCCAGGTCTGCATCTTCGATGCCTGCAGCATATAGCGCAGCTCTGCCTCGTAGTTTCTGATCGACTGGCTCATCTCCTTCACCCTGGCATCGTTCTCCATCACGTTGAGATACAGGTTACGCTCCTCCGTCACGTCGTTGGCCGTCACAGAGATATACATCAGTTTGTCATGCTCATCGTAGATGGGGTGGACGCTGATCTCCAGATACACACG
>ONNY01000169.1 GCA_900319305.1 uncultured Prevotella sp. | reverse complement strand
AGGATGCGCCAGCATAATGAGGAACTGACCATCGCCAAGAACCGTGCCCAGGAGAGCGACAAGATGAAATCAATCTTCATCCGTCACGTGAGTCATGAGATCCGCACGCCCCTAAACATCATCACCGGCTTCACCCAGGTGCTCAACAATTCCAATTACAAACCCTCGGAAGAGGACCGCCAAGACATGATGAAGCGTATCTCGGAGAACACTGAACAGATCACGCAGATCGTCAATGAACTGTTGGAGATGGCCGACACGGAGAGTATGACCGTGATTGAACGGACTGACGAGACCACCGCCAGTGCCCTCTGTCAGAAGGCGATTGCCGAGAGTAACATCGCATCCACGGAGACGGTCGGTTTCACACTTCAGAACGAAGTGCCCGACACCTGTCTGATCAAGACGAGCACCGCCAGCGTAGTGAAGATCCTGTATAATCTGTTGCAGAACGCCGTCAAGTTCACCAACAAGGGACAGATCACCCTGAGGGTGACACTCGACGAGCCGAAGGGACAACTCTTGTTTGCCGTGATTGATACGGGTATCGGTGTGCCAGAGGAGGCACGCGAACGCATCTTTGAGCGTTTCGAGAAGGTGGATAGTTTTAAGGAAGGTATCGGACTGGGACTGAGCGTATCGCGTTCACTCGCCCGACGGATGGGCGGCGACGTAACCTTAGCCGACTCGAGCAGTCAGGGCAGCACGTTCCTGCTGACCATCCCACTCTGATCCTGGACGACGTCAAGGTTTCATGAACACGAAATAGACGGCAGCCACCAAGCAGAGGGCGGCAGCGGCATGGTTCCAATGAAGTTCCTCATGCTGGAAGGCGAAGTTGGCAATCAGGGCGAACACCACCAGTGAGATGCACTCCTGGATCACCTTCAACTGCACCAGCGAGAACGGGCCTCCATTGCCTACAAAACCCAGGCGGTTGGCCGGAACCTGGCAGCAGTACTCGAAGAAGGCGATCATCCACGAGAAGGCGATAACCAGATAGAGGGGCCAGTTGGTGGAGATGCCTGACTGCTGCAGACGCAGATGACCATACCAGGCGAAAGTCATAAACACATTGCTCAGAATGAGCAGCAAGATTGTATAAATACCGTTTACCATAACGACAGCAATTCTTAAAACGGCTGCAAAGGTACGATTAAATGAGATAATAACCAAATATGAGAACGATTTTATTATCAATTATCTGTATGATGGCACTGGGCACATGCCTGGCGCAGACAACGAAGGAAGAGCGGATGAAGTATATCCGTAAGTGTTATGCCGAAGCCAAGAAGAAGATTGATGCCAATGGCAAGAACGGGCAGTCGCCCAAAGACCTGCGTATCATCCTGAACAGACTGGAAGACGAGGACATCCCCCTCTACGACACGGAGCAGTTGGACTTCTTCTTTGAAGAGAAGATCATAGATGGTCTGGCCACCAAACAGCAGCCTTACTTCATTGCAGAGAACTGGGGCAACCACGGCCATGTCAGATACCGCGAGGTGCTGCTCGACCCCAAAGACCACCAGGTGATCTTCTGTTATATGAGAGGTGAGACCGATGCCGGTTTCGTGGTGGAGTCGCGCTACTACTACGATGCCAAGGGACAGTGCATTGAACAGAAACACAACACAGACAACAGTTGGACGATGCCAGAGACCGAGAAGGAGAATGCAGAGTACTACATAAGACTCTTCAACATGGTGACCTGTAACGGCTACTTCACCCCACTGGATCTCAATAAGCCTAAGAAATCCACAACACCCAAGGCCGAGCGTCTGAAGCACATCCGCACTCTTTATGCACAGGCGAAGGCGAAATCGGCTGCCAACGACAAGGCGGAGATGCCGAACGACCTGCATATCATCCTCCACGACCTGGGCGACAACCAACCTCCCAGAACGACGAAAACGAGGATCTACTTCGACAAGGACGGCATCTACTTCATCAACCAATCCAGCAAGTCGATGCAACTCGACGGTTATAGCGAATACCTCTTCGAGCCGAAGACCAAGGATCTGATCTTCTCCTACTCCCGAGGTGGCGAAGAGGGGCAGGTATATGAGTGGCGCTACTACTTCAACGAGAACGGCGACTGCATCGAGACCAAGACCAATAATACCGACGAGACAGACGACGGGTTCTATGACAAACGGGCTGCCTCGGACTATCAGGCCATCTTCGACCTGCTGAACGGTCATGAGGAATAATTACCTTGATAATTGTCAAATATACAATAAATAGATTGCACAAATCGACCGTTCTGTGCACATTTCGGTCGATTTTGTGCAATTTATTTGGCTGTATGCGTAAAAATAACTACCTTTGCACCCGATTTTGCAAAAGGATAATACATTATTAATTAATATTATGGCTTTAAAGATTGTTGTGCTGGCCAAGCAAGTGCCAGACACCCGTAACGTGGGTAAGGATGCGATGACCGCCGAAGGTACGGTGAACCGCGCTGCCCTACCCGCCATCTTCAACCCAGAAGATTTGAACGCCTTGGAGCAGGCCCTTCGCTTGAAGGAGCAGAATCCAGGCTCAACAGTAGGAATCCTCACGATGGGTCCTCCACGTGCAGGTGAAATCATCCGTCAGGGACTTTACCGCGGTGCAGATACGGGTTGGCTCTTGACCGACCGTCTCTTCGCTGGTGCCGATACCCTCGCCACCTCTTATGCACTGGCTACGGCCATCAAGAAGATCGGCGACGTGGATATCGTGATCGGTGGTCGTCAGGCTATCGACGGTGATACCGCCCAGGTAGGTCCTCAGGTGGCTCAGAAGTTGGGCCTCAACCAGGTGACTTACGCTGAGGAGGTGCTCAGTGTGAAGGATGGTAAGGCTACCATCAAGCGCGTGATCGACGGTGGTGTGGAGACCGTAGAGGCTCCGCTGCCTGTGGTGATCACTGTGAACGGAAGTGCTGCTCCCTGTCGTCCCCAGAACGCCAAACTGGTGATGAAGAACAAGCGCGCTACCTGTCCGATGGAGCGTCCTGCCGAGGGTACCGCCTACGACTATCTGTACAACGAGCGTCCCGAACTATCTGTACGACGAGCGTCCTGAGCTGACCCTGAACCAGTGGTCTGTAGCTGATGTGGACGGTGACGTTGCACAGTGCGGTCTCAGTGGTTCACCCACCAAGGTGAAGGCCATCAAGAACATCGTGTTCCAGGCTAAGGAGTCGAAAACTTTGACGGCTTCTGATGCTGATATCGAGGGTATGATCAAAGAATTGTTGGACGAGAAGATTATTGGCTAATTGAGATATGAATAACGTTTTTGTATATTGCGAAATTGAAGGTACTCAGGTACAGGAAGTATCTCAGGAGCTGCTGACCAAGGGTCGCAAGCTCGCCAATGAACT
>ONNY01000196.1 GCA_900319305.1 uncultured Prevotella sp. | reverse complement strand
ACTGAAAAAAAACCAAATGGCAAAAGCAATTAAGTTTTTTTTCCCAAGGTGGGAATTATTGCTACCATTAATGCTAGCAATTTTTACTATTAAATGAAACAAATATTTGTCTATTAGAAAATATATGGTTATCTTTGTTGCCGAATAACTATCAATATCAAATATGAAGACTATACTAAGTGTTATGATGCTGATGGTGGGAGCGGTGCTTCCACAGGTTGTGGCGGCAGAATCGCTGCCGCTGATCCAGAACGTGAATGCCTACGAGACGATGTCGCTCAACGGCGAGTGGAACTACATTGTTGACGTGCAGGAGGAGGGGTATTATGACTACCGCATGAAACCCATGCAATGGGGCTTCTTCCAGAATGCCAAGCCACAGCGCCCTGAGGATCTGATAGAATACGACTTCGACAAGTCGCCAACGATGCAGATTCCTGGCGACTGGAACACCCAGGACGAACGCTTGTTCTTCTATGAGGGTACCGTCTGGTTTAAGAAGAGTTTCCAGGCTGTGCCGATGCAGGACTATCGCACATTGCTTTATTTCGGTGCCGTGAACTACGACTGTCATGTGTGGGTGAATGGCAAGGAAGTTGGACATCACGTGGGTGGTTTTACACCTTTCAACTTCGACATCAGTGACCTGCTGATAGAGGGCGAGAACACCATCATCGTCAAGGTGGATAACAAGCGGCATGCAGAGGCTGTGCCCACCCTGATCTTCGACTGGTGGAACTATGGTGGCATCACCCGTGACGTGATGCTCGTGAAGGTGCCGCCTGTGTATCTGGAGGATTACAACCTGCAACTGACGAGTCTAGAAGGTCGCAGACTCTCGTTCAGTGTGAAACTGAACAAACCTGAGGCTGACCATACGGTGACGCTGAGTATCCCTGAACTGAAGATCAAGAAGACCATCAAGACAGCTGCCGACGGCACTGCTTCTATCAACATGAAGGCGAAGCCCCAGCTCTGGTGCCCTGAGAACCCCAAGCGCTATCAGGTAGAGATTACACTCGACAATTCCACCATTGGCGACAGCATCGGTTTCCGTATGATTGAGACGCGTGGCAAGCAGATTCTGCTCAACGGTCAGCCTATCTTCCTCAAGGGTATCAGCATCCATGAGGAGAAACCCAACGGTGGCGGAAGAGCCAACAGTACGGAAGATGCCCACACCCTGCTCTCTTGGGCGAAGGAACTGGGGTGTAACTTCGTGCGCCTTGCCCATTATCCGCACAATGAATATATGGTACGTGAGCCAGAGCGTATGGGTATCCTGGTGTGGTCGGAGATTCCTTGCTACTGGACGATAGCCTGGAAGAATCCTAAGACTTACGAGAATGCCTGCAACCAGTTGACGGATATGATCAGCCGAGACCATAACCGTGCGAATGTCATCATCTGGAGTATCGCTAACGAGACACCTCACTCTGCAGAGCGTGATGCCTTCCTCAGTCGTCTTGCCAAGCAAGCCCGTAGTCTCGACAGTACCCGTCTGATCTCAATGGCAATGGAGGTGACTGGGGCCTCGAACTACGTGAACCGCTTGAACGATAATATGAACGAATATGTGGATGTGGTGAGTTTCAACCAGTATATCGGCTGGTATCGTGACGTGAACGATGCGCCTATGATGACTTGGGAGATTCCTTATGACAAACCTGTGATCATCAGCGAGTTCGGTGGTGGTGCGAAGTTCGGCTATCATGGTGCCAAGAACCAGCGCTGGACGGAGGAGTTCCAGGAGAACCTCTATCGCGAGAATACGGCAATGCTTGATAAGATCGATGGTCTGGCTGGCACAACCCCATGGATCCTAAAGGATTTCCGTTCGCCCCGTCGTGTATTGCCTGGTATCCAGGACTACTACAACCGCAAAGGTCTCTTCAGCGACAAGGGTGAAAAGAAACTTGCCTTCTACGTGCTCAAACAGTGGTACGAAGGGAAATAAAACAAAGCGGCCTCAGGATTCATTCCTGAGACCGCCTGCTTTCAGCAAATACTTATATCTAGTTTACTTCCAAGGATTCTCGTAGCTTACAGAACCGTTCTCGAGCTTCTGACAGCTGAGCAGGATCTCCTCGTAGTGCTCCTCACCGTCTGCCCAGTACTCCTTATAGTGTGTGCAGTAGCAAGCAGTACCCTTCAGGGTCTTCATGGCTGAACCGTCCTTCGTGTTCTCGAAATTAATCTCCAGGTCATGGGGAGCGGCGGGATCGAGCATCCAAGCCAGCAACTCGGGGTTACCATCATTCAGGGCCTTTACACGAACGGTGACCTGTCCGCCACGGACGATGCCTGCTACCTGACCTTCCTGGTCTGTTGCCTGGTTAAACTTGTAGTTTACCAATAATACCTCACGGGGTGCGAAATCCTTAACTTTCAGCACAACTGGT
>ONNY01000088.1 GCA_900319305.1 uncultured Prevotella sp. | reverse complement strand
TGTTTTTATTGTTCTTTTTTATAGAGTCTCACTTCTTCATGATTCCATTTCAGATAGGCACGACGCATCCGTCTGGTCAATGCCCTGTAGTTATCTTCGACAGTCAGTTTCTCGCGACAGAGACGAGGCATCACCTCTATAGACATCGTGCCTGGATGCAGATGGAACGACTTCTTGGGCAGCACCTCTCCGAATCCTTTGATAAACACAGGCAGGATATCAAGTTTTAACTGCTCTGCCAGATAGAAGGCACCACGCTGGAAGAGTCTGATCTTGCAGTCCTCCGAACGCGTCCCCTCTGGAAATATCACCACCGAGTAGCCTTCGTCAACCTTCTTCTGGATCTTCACTTTCATCTCATCGGTATCAGAGATGGGAAAGAAATCCGCATAACGGATGATGACGCCGTAAAAGGGATTATGCCACACCCAGTGCTTCGTGAGGATGATCAGTTTCGGTGTCAGCATCATAATCGCCATCAGATCCAGATGCGACTGGTGGTTGCTGATGATGATCGAAGGCTTCTCGAAATCCTCACCCTGTGGGTTACGATAGGTGAACTTCGTACCAGGCACATGATGGATGATGAATCTGGCATGCTTCTGCAGGATCTTGTGGTACTGATACTTATGCTTCTCCGTAGCCCCTCCGACAGTGATGAGCAGAAAGCCTGTTAACGTCAGGATGATGGCATCCACGAGGAAGAAACAAAAGGAGAAGATGGTATAGAGTGCCTGCTTGATGAGATAGAACGACCTATAGAACAAGGCACCTACACACAGGATCGTATTCAGCACACTGATACGGAAGAAATCATAGACGGGACGGAAATGACTCACCCGTTCTTCTACCGGGGGATAGTACACCCTCACATTGACAGAGGAGATCGGACAACCCGCCCAGGCTGCAAACACCAATAACTCCAGTTCCGCCTCATAGCGCGAGGTGACCAGCGGCAATAGTCTCAGCGCCTTCAGGTTGTAGAGTCTGAAACCGCTCTGGGTGTCAGGGAGGTTGATGCCCGTCTGCAAACGGAACCAGAAGTTTGAGAACTTGTTGGCAAAGGTGTTCTGTCGGGGCATATTCTTCTCCGTGAGATTCCTGCAGCCCACGATGATCGCCTCGGGCTTCTCCTCCATCTTGTTTAATAAGATAGGTATATCGTCAGCGAAATGCTGGCCGTCGGCATCAATCGTAATCGCGTGGGAAAAACCTAATTCCTTGGCTTTCCGGAAACCCTTCACCAGCGCATGTCCCTTACCTCTGTTCTGAGGGTACGACACCAGCGTGATGGGCATAGGGAGACGCTGAAGAATGACGGCAGTCTCGTCTGTACTACCATCATTCACCACAATCACATCCTGACAGTAGGCTGTCACATCGGATATGACCTGTGCGATTGTCCCGGCATTATTATACGTCGGTATGATGACACATACCTTATGCATCCAGCACCTTATATTGCAGCGACATCTTCACAGCCTCATCTGCCTCGTCGGAGACGGTAATATCCACAGTCAACATATCCTGATCCAGTACCTCTTTCGTAAAGGTATAGACAGGGGTGTCATTCGGTCCTATGATCTTCTTGAACCGGATGGTCTTCACGACACTCAACTGCAGTTGTTTCCCATTTTTCTCTTCTAATATCTCCTCACCTATCTGCATCAGACAGACACCCGGTGTCACAGGGTTGCCTGGGAAATGGGCTTTATAAATGCGGTGCTCGGGATTAAACTTCACCTGGCACTGGTAGTTATCCTCACCCTGTTTTGTGGAAACTACTTCAAATAAATCGTTGATCAGTCTCATTCTTCTATAATTGGAGTAAATGTATATTTTATCTTAAATCGGATGTTTGTCAGGTGGATCTCACCATCAGGCGAGAAGGTGATCTTCCTACTGATCTTCCACACATCCTTCTGCTTAGGAAGGTTGGAGAAGAAAAACGACATATCTCCCTGCAGCACCTTGCGGATATACCATTTGTCCAGGAACGGCGGCAGATTTGAGAGTTTGGTCTTCTTACCGTTGTACTCGAAATCAAAGGCAGTCAGTCCGAATTCATTGATCACGGTGCCGATGACCTCCGTTGGTGACACCATCTTCATCACACAGACACCCGAGATCTGATGTGGCCCCGCTTCCAGCAACAGATTATACTGTCTGACTTCTGCAGTGTCTGTGACAACGGTGTCAACTACTACAGAGTCAGTCAGCACGATCTCCTCCTGAGCCAGACAAGGCAACTGGAAGAACAGTAGCAACAGACTAATTAACCTTAAATACGCTCTCATTAATCGTTGTATTCACTTTGGGAGACAGCAGTTTGACAGTGGTGTATTCACCCGACTTCTCTATCATCTTGATGCTCTCCACCATCGTCAGTGTAGGGTTGAAATACACCTCAATGGCAGCATACACCTGCTTCACCTCCTTTTTCTTCGGCAACATCTTGGCGAAATACACATCACCTTGTTTGTATAACGTCACATCGAAGTCAGCCGAGTTCATGATACCGCCACCAGTCACGGTATTCAGGATGATCGTCGTAATCTGACGGAAGATCTTGTTACCCTGGATATCGATATTCTTGGTCGACTTAGCCGACTTGATCTGCACCTTATCGCCGTTCATGATAAACGTATAGTCGTAAGGTGTCGTATATTGCCATCTGATCTTGTCGGGCTTCACAAAATACAGCACACCCTTCGACTGCATCTCCTTACTCAGAAGTTTCATCAGCTTGGACTGCACGAAGTCGCACTGTAGCGTACGCAGCGCATTCGAAGACTTCTCCATCTTCGCCAGCACCTGCTTCTCCTGTTCGCTTGTGAGTTTGGTCTGTCCCATCACCGACAGGGCAGACAGACACGTCACTATGATTAAAAACGATCTCAACATATTTCTACATTTAATAATTTCTATTTCGCTATCAGCACGCATCCCGACAGAATCAGGAACACGCCGACCCATCTCTCAATCGATATATGCTCGTGGAAGAAGATCATCGCCGCAAACATGCCCATCACATAACTCAGACTCACCATCGGATACGCCATGCTTAATGGGAAGTTCTTGATGATATACATCCAGAGCACGGAACCGACGGCAAAGCAGATACCACAGCAGAAAAACTGCCAGTTGATCAGCAGTCGGCCGAAGTAGCCCCATGAGAAGGAGAAGTCACCTGCCTTCAGGAGTCCAAACTTCATCAGCACCTGGCCCCCCGTCAGGAGCATACACTGCAAGAGCGATATGGGCAATAACTTCAGAATCATATTCCTTTCAAGAGTACTAACGCACAATCGCCATTCATGGTGCAGTTTACAAAGAGCATCAAAGGCGTGCCTTGTTTCTTCATCAGATGAGCAGCCGCATACAGTCCTAATGCCGATACGGAAAAGTTCTCACCGAACAGTTGTTTATACTGCAGATGTTCCGCCTGCGGGAAGAACATATCCAGTACGGCCTGATACAGACGGTCGTTCTCCGGATTCCCGTTCACACCCGTCATCACCGTCTGGATAGCCTCCACCTGAATACCGGCTTTCTCTGCCAGCATCTCCAACTGTCGGCGGATGTTCTGGACCGACTTCGTGCGGAAGACGCTGACACCAGCCAACTCACAGAGGTTTTCAGGTGAGGCCTGCGTATTGAGCATCATCGACATCGAGCACTCACTACAGGGCACCATCCCTTCAACACCCACATAACCCGTCTTTCGAAGCAACTCGTAATACGACGCCAACATCTCTTCATGTCCGCCTACGAGGGCGTTGGATATCTGTCCTAAACAGAACTGCATCCAGGCATCCTTCAAGGCCAGTTCGAAACTGATGCCACCCTCCGAATAGGTGGTGTTATAACTATGGGTACCAGTGTAGATACTGATCGTCGAACTCACGGTATTATGCGTCGTCTGCATGAAATAGGTGGGACTCAGCGACTCCTCGCCGTTCTCCACCAGGTCATCCAGGAACCTCTCCGTGTAGTCCAGACTGCCGATACTCGTTCCAGTGATGATGGCGTCAGGATGCTCGATACCCGTCTCTTTCAGCACCTTCAACGAGGTGACCAGGGCACGCTTCATGATGTTACCCATCCGTCGGGCCTCATTGGGGGCGATATACTCGCGAAACGCAGGGTTCACAGCCTTCACAAAAGGCTCGTGATAGTAGAGATCTGTTCTGCTGCTTGGATATATACTTTTCCCATCATTCATTCACTTTAGAGAAGATCAAAGAGGAATCGTTGCCGCCAAATCCGAACGCATTGCTGAGGATATGCTGGATACGGGGATGCGCCACCTCTTCTGTCACAGGTTGGATACCCTCTTCCATCGGTGTCTTCCAGTTGATGTTCTTCGGTAAAAACTGGTGCTCAAGGGCCAGGAGACAGAACACGGCCTCGATACTACCCGATGCACTCGTGGTATGACCCGTAAACGACTTGGTAGAGGATACAGGGGGATAGTGTTCGCCAAACACACGCAGGATGGCTTTACTCTCCGACTCGTCGTTGTTGGGTGTACCTGTGCCGTGGGCGTTGATATACTGGATATCCTCAGGATTCAGACCTGCTGTCTTCAGGGCGGCAGTCATCGCCAGATACGCCCCTTCTCCCTCAGGCGAGGAGGCAGTCTGGTGGAACGCGTCACAGGTGTTGGCATAGCCACTCAGCACGAACTTCGGCTTCAGACCGCGCTGCTGGGCCGATGCCGCCGTCTCCATCACCAGATAGGCTGCACCTTCTCCGAGGTTCAAGCCTGCCCGATCCCTGTCGAAGGGTCTGCAGGGCTGGTGATCCAGGATCATCAACGCGTTAAAGCCATTCAGATGAAACAGCGACAGGCACTCCGCACCGCCTACCACCACGATATCCGCCAGACCACAGCGTAACATATTCGCTCCTGTGATGATGGCATTCGTGGCCGACGAGCAGGCTGTAGAGAGGGTCGCCATCGAGGCGAAATCACCAAGGCCCTCCGCTATCATCTCCGTACATGCCGCACAGTTATGCGTGGCAATCTCGGCAATCTCCCGTCCGCAACCAGGCTCCTGGGCATGTATCTGTTCTCTCCGGTCCATCCCGCCAACGGTCGTACCAGAGATGAAATGTACCTCGTCAAGGGCCTCACCGGCAAGTTGGGCTTCCTGCAGGGCTTCCTGCAGGGCGAGTTTTCCAATCAGGGCAGTACGGGTATAGCGCTGGCTATCCCCTAACCCGAGTCGCTCAGCCATCTCGTCATTACTCAGTTGAACCTCACCTACAGGCAGGTCAGTATGAGTGGACTTCAGATACCTGATTTCACGGATACCCGACCGTTCGGCCTGAAGCGACGCCAACGTCTCTGCCTTGCCTATGCCTATCGCCGAGACGACACCTGCTCCCGTTATATAAATCGGCTCCAAGACAGTCTTATTTTGTACGGTTAGCCTGAATAAACTCTGCCATCACTCTGACAGACTTAAACACCTTCTTGCCGTCTTTGGGATCCTGCAGTTTGATGCCGTATTTCTTCTCCAGGAGCACGATCAACTCCAGGGCATCAATAGAGTCCAGTCCCAGACCGCCGGCACCGAACAGAGGATCATCGTCCCCCAGGTCCTCAGGTGTCATATCTTCCAAGTTAAGTGCTTCAATAACCTCATTCTTAACTTCCAACAGTAAATCTTCCATATCTCTTTTCTTCGTTTTTAATTGTTATTATCCTTCTGCCTCGATATTGGTGGAGGCAAGTTTCATACGGCCCTCTGCAATGACCTCCTCTCCCACTTTGGTACAGACACTTGCCAGTGTCATGTCAAACACATCCATCAGGATATGCACCTCAGTAGTCAGACGTTCATCCTGCAGCGGCTGACGATAAATCTTCAAATTCTTAATCTCTCCGATATAGCCTAACTTGATAGGCCTGTTGTGCAATAGGTTCACACAACCCATTCTGGCAGCACACGACTGTGCCATATTCTCCACGATACCTGCAGGCGAGAGTTTCGAGTCGTCCAACAGGATATTGTCCTGTCTGACCATCAACTCCGTCACGGCGTCGGTATCATCACAACTCAGGATCTTGTCCACCATCATGAACGGCGGCCGCTGAGGGATAAGAGAAGCCATCTCAATCTGTTCTAACTCCATGATTATTTCTGTTTCAATTCTTCTTCAAGATAGTCAATAAACTGCGACAAGGTCTTCACTGCCTTCATTTTCTCGATATTCACCTTGATACCGAAGGTTGACAGCACCACTGCCACGATGTCCACATAATCCAGACTGTCGATACCCATATCCTCCTTCAGTCTGGATTCTGGGAACACCTTGTCTTCGTCGATCTCGAGGTCGTCGATCAGGAACGCCCTCACTTTCTGTTCAATTTCTGTTCTTTCCATTTTATTTGGTCGGTTGTTTATTTTGCTTTCTTCGCCACGATGATGGTATGACCCAGTCCGAGATGATCATACAATTGTTCAATCTCCAGACCAGCCTCACGGATGCACTTTTCCATATCCTCTGTGTTATACATCTTCGAGTTGCCGTTCGCCATCGCCGTAAAGTAAAGGCTCGTCATCGTGAGACAGAGGGCAGCGGTATCAAACCGCTGACGGTCCCACAGCGTCTCCATGATGAAGATACGGGTGTCGGCTGTCATCGCCGCCTGGGCCCGTTTCAGGATACTCACGATCTGCTCCATACTGAAGCAGTCCAGGAACTGACTCATCCAGATGGCATCGAGTCCCTCCTGCTTGGGGAACGCAGCCTGCTCGTCGAGGAAGTTGATCGGGAAACCCTTGATGCGCTCCGCTCCCTGCTTGCCTGCCGTATTCTCCTGCATCATCCTGATCTGCTGGGGCAGGTCGAGGACGGTCACTTCGGCATCCGTACTATAACCGACGCACTGCAGTGCCCACTTACCCGTATTGCCGCCCACATCGTAGAGCCGCTTCACCTGATATTCACCAAACACGATCTTCAGAGCCTCTTCAAACGACTCGTCGCTGTAGAAATGGTCGAAGTTCAGCCAACTCTCCTTCACCTGCTGGGGTAATACCGACAAGCCCTCATACAGTGTAGGCCAGTCACCCAAGGTCTTCAGACCTACGGGGCGCCCCTGTTTCAGCGACTCATCCAGATAGAACATCCCCTGATAGTTCACGTCGTGATTCATATCCAGATTCACCCTCGTGGACTGGTCGTTCAGGAGGAACCACCCTGCTTTCGTAATACTAAAACGGTCGGTCTCTGGGTCCACTATGATGATACCCATGGAGAGTGATGCTTCCACCAGGCACTTCACGGCATAGTCGGAGAGTCCCGTCTCTTTGCAGATCTCCTCACAAGTGATTCCGTTGGCCGCCTGGTTAATCAACTCCAGGATGCCCCACTTCACCATGATCCTTGCCGTCTGGAACACCATAGGCCCCCAGGCAATGATCTGTGCATAGCGCTGAGCCTCCCCAGCTGACTGCTGTTCTGCTGTAAAAACATTCTTTAATCCTGCACTTAATTCCATGCTATTGTTATCTTTTTCTACTCATCCTCCCAGATGTTGAAGTAGTTAAACCACTGCAACGGGTAGTCTTCAAGTATCTTTTCGATTTCTGCGGTATAGAGATCCACCAACTGCTGACGCTGTTCGCGATGAGGCAACGTCTTGTCATAATCCAGATAGATGATTCTGCCGTCGTACGAGCCGTCCTGCTGTTTCATCGCAAGGACCATATACACCTCGAGACCTCTGTTCACAGCTAGGGCGAACGGACCTCGGGAGAGTTTCACCTTGAAGCCGTGGATCGTCGAGTGAAGCACCTTCTTCGGATTCATAAAGCGGTCGGCAAACACACTCAGCGCCTCGCCACGATCCAGACAATCCACAATCTCCATGATGTCCACGCCATCCGTTCCCACAGGGATCATCTTGATACCCATGTCGGCAAACTGCTTCTTACGGTATTCCATCACCTCCTGCTTCTCGCCGCCATACACCAGGACGTTACAAGGCTTGGTCTGACTGAGGTTATAGCCCACCATCTCACTACAGCCCACATGGGCATTCAGCAGCATCACGGGCTGGTCTTCTCGCACGTGCGCGTAAAAGTACTCATGACCAGTAGAGTGAACCTCGAAATGGTGACCTGCATACATCGCAAACTTATCGATCACCGTCTGTCCGAACAGACAGTGGTTGCGATAGGTGCTCAGCAACGCCTGCCAACAGCCTTGGCCTCGCCGTTTGCGGAAATACTGGTAGGCGATCCTCGAACCAGGGCTGAACACCATCGCCACAGGAATCACGCATACCGCCATAAAGCGATAGACATAGCGGATATCCACCCTGCGTAACAACTTGATCAGCGTACGGTGCATCCAGACATTACCGAAAGTCTTTCTGTTTTTATTCTCCATCTCAGATCTCACCCCATTGACGCCGTATCTCATCCTTGTCCACTTCTTCGATCAGGATCTCTGCCAAGGCTTCCACTACCTCTACGGGCACCGCCAGCCGCGGATCGTCGCTGTGGGGATTGATGGCAGGCAGGAAGTGGGGCATCTCGCCCTTATAAACCTCCCTCATCCTGGTACCCTTATTGCCTTCGCCAGTACATGAATACGTGATATTGGCGAGTCGGTCACAGAGTTTCACAAACGGGGCATACGGGGTCTCACGGATCCCCTGGTAATATTTCTCCCCTGCCCTTTCAGCCCTGGTGCGCCCCTTGTCGTTAGTCAGGGCATACACGATCTCCGTCGCCAACAGAGCCTGTTCCTCCGTCATCTCAGCCCTCGCCATACGCAACACATCGTTGTACGTCACACGGGCATCCTCGATGCTGTCGTGGAAATAGGCGCCGAAGAACAGCGGCAGCACATCTGCCTCGCACGCGCAAACAAGATAACCGTAATTCCTCACGCCTTCCACCACCATATCGAGGTGGAAACCGTATGGAAACATACCTGCATACGTCTGATTCACACTCTGATGAAGGTCGTGTGCGAGTTGGCGGAAATGCTCTATCTGATCGGCATATTTCTCCAGATAAGACTGAAATTCTTCCTTCTGCATTATATAATGTTTATTTTCAGGCTGCAAAATTACAAAAAAAATGCCAAATACGTGCGAATCATTCATAAAAAATTGTATCTTTGCAACCGAAATCATTAAAAAAGACATGAAAACTGTATTTATCACTGGGGCTACGAGTGGAATCGGACTCGGTTGTGCCCGCAAATTTGCCCAGAATGGCGACCGTCTGATTCTGACAGGTCGTAACACCGGAAAATTGTCAGCCATCAGTTCTGAACTGCAGGCACAAGGCACCGAGGTACTCACCCTCGCCTTCGACGTGCGTGATCGTGAGGCAGCCCGTCAGGCCATTGAGAGTCTGCCCGCCGCCTGGCAACAGATCGATGTGCTAGTAAATAACGCTGGTCTCGCCCTCGGGCTCGAACCCGAATACGAAGGCGACTTAGACGATTGGGAGGCCATGATCGACACCAACATCAAAGGCCTGCTCACCATGACGCGTCTGATTGTACCAAAAATGATTACACGCAATAGCGGACATATCATTAACATCGGTTCTGTGGCTGGCGATGCCGCCTATGCAGGAGGCAATGTATATTGTGCCACAAAGGCTGCTGTAAAAGCCCTCTCCGACGGTCTCCGTATCGATGTGGCCGACACCGCCGTACGCGTCACCAACCTCAAGCCAGGCCTTGTAGAGACGAACTTCAGTAATATCCGCTTCAAGGGCGATACCGATCGTGCCGCAAAACTCTATCAGGGCATCAAGCCATTGACGGGTGACGACATCGCCGATGTAGCCGTCTATGCAGCCAATGCCCCAGCCCACGTCCAGATTGCCGAGGTACTCATCCTCGCCACCCATCAGGCCAGTGGCAGTGTCATCGTAAGAAAACAATAACCATATAAAAAAATCCAACAAATGAAAAAACTATTTTTAGTCTGCTGCCTGGCAGCCTTCTGTACATGCAACGCCATGGCACAGGAAACCGTTGATTCAACAATGGTCGATTCAACGGCTATTGAAGCATTACCGCTCGACAACCCAGTGACCCAGGCCATCATGGCCCGACGTTCTATCCGTAAGTATCTCGACAAGCCTGTAGAGCACGAGAAACTCGCCTATCTGGTCGAGTGTGGCATCAACGCCCCCAGTGGCAGTAACCGTCAGCCTTGGGTTCTGCTCAAGTGAACGATGTGTTTAAGCAACAAAACGCCAAGCAAGTAGCCCGCGACAAGGGCTTCAAAAACCTGTTCCGCAATGCGCCTAATATTATATTGGTTTGCACGCCTGCGAAAGGCGGTGGTGAGATTGATGCCGGTATGCTGGGTCAGAACATTATGCTGGCAGCCCAGTCGATAGGTCTCGGCACCTGCTGTCTCGGCGGCATCGTCCGTTTCATCCAGAGCGACCCCAAGACCGAGTTCTTCCGAGAAGCACTGGGTATCCCCATTGACTATAAGATCAACTACATCCTGGCTGTCGGCTATCCTGATGAGACGCCCGAGGCTAAGCCACGCGATTCCAGCAAGGTGATGTTCATCGATTAGCGCCCCCTTGACTTACATCAAAAAAGGAGGTTGTTATCGCACACAATTCACAAAAAAAGGATGGTTGATTCCCCAAATTACTCTACCTTTGCAGTCGATTTTTAAATCAAACATTAAAATAGAGAACAATTAAAAATTCGTATGATTATGAAAAAAATGATGATGATCGCTGCCATGATGGTAGCTACTTTGAGCGCAAATGCTCAGTTTGAGCCGGGTACATTCTCACTGCAGCCCAAGGCTGGTTTGACTGTTTCTGAGATCACAGGCGACGATACCAGAGCAAAGGCAGGTTTCACTGCTGGTGTTGAGGCACAGTATCAGATGAAGTCTTGGTTTGGTCTTGCTGCAGGTGTTCAGTATGCTCAGCAGGGTTCAAAGGTGAAGGGTGTAGATCCTAAGATTTCTCTTGGTTACATCAACGTTCCCATTATGGCTAAGTTCTACCCTGTAAAGGGTCTGGCTCTAGGTGCTGGTATTCAGCCTGGTTTCATGACAAGCGCTAAGATTACTGGTGACAATGCTGATGTGAACATTAAGGACAACTGCAACACCTTTGATTTCTCAATTCCCTTCAGCGTTGCTTACGAGGCTCCCTTCGGACTGGTTATCGAGGCTCGTTACAATGCAGGTCTGACCAACGTTGGTAAGGATATTTTCAAGAATGGTAATTACGATACCTACGACAAGATCACTAAGAACAAGAACAGTGTGTTCATGCTGACTCTCGGTTACAAGTTCAGCCTCTAATCACTTACTTTACAATAAAAAAATCGCACAGAGCATTGTCCTGTGCGATTTTTTTATTCCTTTTCACGCCACTTCTTAGATCTCACGGCGATGTTCTTCGCCAGGCACTCACTATAGAGCCAGGGTTCGCAACTGTGGATATCGCCCACATTGAGGAAGTCTTTGTAGGGGGCATACTCTGAACCGCTGTAGCCAGTGACCACAAGGACATGATACGCTGGCGATACGGTGACAGTAATGGTGTCGTGGAGAATGGCGGGTGTGTCGTCCGTATGCCAGTTTACGGGATTGATACAGATGTCGGAGGCAGAGATAATAGGTATGATATACTTCACATCCTTCACGGTGTTGTAGCAGATGGTGACACCCGTGTCCGTCTCGCTCTCAGCAGGACGTATGTGGCTGCACTGAGCCATGTCGGCTTCAGTCACCTTATAGCCCAAAACGTATGCCGCAGCCAATTGGCTGTAGGTTTCGTCATTGATGTGTTTCAGCAGTTCCACCACAGCCAGACCGCCCTGACTGAAGCCTGCAATGATGAGCGGACGACTTTGATCCCGTTGAGCCTGGAAGTGGTCAAAGGCCGCGCAGACATCATCCATTGCCAACCGTGCACGACGCATGAGGGTATCTTCATTCTGCGTCACCCAGGCGTCAATGGTGGTGTGACGGTAGTACGGGGCGAAGAAACGATTGCCTGGCGACATATACGCCGCCACCTTGTCGATTTCCAGCGTCCGCATGTGCTCGCGGTGTTCCTGGTTCCACACGTCGGCATAATGGCATATCCTGCCATCCTCCGTCGTCCAGTCCTCTTCCCACGTCGAGACGACGTAGAAGATGTCGGCTCCCGTGCCGTCAGTATCGCCATCGGCAGTCACCCACATGGTCGCGTCGTTATAGTCTGGTGCCTTGGGGATAAACACTGATGCCTCAGCCGATGGAGCGTTATCTTTATTCGACGTACATGATGTGCACAACGTTAGCCCCCCAATAAGGACTGCGGCACACATCCATGATAATACAGGCTTCATGATTCTATTGTTTTTAAGTTAGCGCAAGTCCCTTGACTGTCAGAAGATATTTCTGGCGGGGATGGTGAGGGGATTGAGGGTATAACAAACGGATATAACCGTCTGCTATAGCAGGATTCAGATAGTTATCGATGAAGTTAGGCCGATGTTTCAGATTCATCTTTTCCATCATCTGCTTCAAGGTAAGTTGGTCTTTTCCTATTGATAAGACAAGGGTTCGAACTTGTTCGGCAACTTGTTCGGTACTTGTACGGTGCTTGTTCTCTGCTTGTTCGCTTTCAGGCATTTTCCAATCCTCAGGTGGGTTGATCATCATGTACCTGTTCTTTAATTCAAACCGATGGCCACACGCCATGCATCAGCACGTTCACGCTTCTGAGACTCACCCTGGCGGATATACTCGTCGAAATTGATATATTGCTCTCTGTCATCCATATAAAAACCTGTTCAAGAAGATCATGTGCAAAGATAGTCATTTTTATCCACATAACCAAATTTTTGAGGCAAAAAAGTATTCATATATTCAAGTATTCAAATAGGACAAGAAGGTTTTTGAAAAGAAAATAGACGATACTGTCACAGGTGTTAAGAAAGATAGTATTGATAGTATAAATTTATATATTATATTATATATTATAATATATAATATAATATATAAATTATTAATCAGAGAAAATGCAAAAATGAAAAAACCTTCTTGTCCTACTTGAATATATGAATACTTGAATATTTGCTTGTCCTACCCCAAACAGCAAAAACACGAAAAATATTGAAATAAATTTGGTAGTTTCAATAATTATTCGTACCTTTGCAGCAGTGTTACGACACAATGATTTTTGCGGCAAAGCCAAAGAGAAAAATTTTGTAGGCCTACCAGAAAAAATCTCTTAGCCAGACCGCAAAAACACGCTTCAAGGAAAAGGTTTTAAGGAAAAGGAAAATCGTTTACAATTCTTTTTTTATGACACTACAATATATTCAGGAAGAACGTGATGATACCTGTATTGATCAGATCGGCGAACATCGCACCGATGATCGGAACGATGAGGAAGGGCTTGACGGTATAGCGGTATTTATAGCATACTGCACTCATGTTGGCCATGGCGTTGGGGGTAGCACCAAGACCGAAGCCACACATACCGGCACAGAGTACGGCAGCATCGTAGTTGCGACCTAACAGGGGGAAGGCGACGAAGTAGGCAAAAATGGCCATCATCAGCACCTGAGAGAACAGGATCACGACCAACGGAAGGGCCAGGCTCTGCAGTTCCCACAGTCTCAGGGAGATCATCGCCATACCGAGGAACAAGGACAGGCAGATATTGCCAACGCTGATGATCCGCTCCATATCAAGATGCTTATCAGGGATGATGTTACGAACAATGGCGGCAAGGATCAAAGCACCAAAATAGGTGGGGAACGTGATGCCCGTCTTGGCCAACAGCCAACTCATCAGCGTACCAGCCCCCATCACCAGGATGATGCAATAAGTGGCCTTCGCATACTGCTGGAACTCCTGTTCGTTCGTACTGACACGCTTCGTACGACCTGTCGGGGATGCCTCGTCGCTCTCGATACCAGCCATAGCAGGGTCGATCTCCTCATCTTGCGGTTGCACCTGTTCATGCGTCAGTTTCGTGCGGATGATCCGCTCTGCCAACGGACCGCCAATCATAGAACCGGCAATCAGACCAAAGGTGGCAGCAGCCATACCTATCGTCCCTGCCCCATGCAGGCCCATGCCTTCAAGAACACTCGCAAATCCACCTGCCGTGCCATGTCCGCCTGTCATGGAGATACTACCGGCAGCCATACCGATCAAGGGATCGACACCCAGGAGACGGGTGATGCCCATCGGCATCAGGTTCTGCAAAGAGATAATGACCACCAACAGGACCAGCATGAGCACCAACAGTTTGCCACCCTGCTTGATGACTTTCAGGTCGCTCTGGAAACCGACACTGGTAAAGAAAGCCAGCATGAAGACGGCCTGCAATGTGCCATTGAACGACACCTCTATATCGAAACAACTATACAGCATCAAGGTCATCAACGAAAAGATGATACCACCGCTTACGGGCGACGGCACACAGAATTTCTGCAGGAAATCAACTTTTCGCGTTAAAACCATACCGACCAG
>ONNY01000162.1 GCA_900319305.1 uncultured Prevotella sp. | reverse complement strand
CATTGCTGAGATGGTGGAAATCTGCTTCCGCAAGCCTCATGAGGGTGAAGCTGCCAAGTCGATGAACTCGAAGATGATGCTGAAGTACATGCAGAAGGACTATCCTTCGGTGGAGATCAACCACAGCAATCGCATCAAGGTAGGATTGGCGATGAAGTCGCTGGGCTATGAGTGGACGGATCACAGCAATGTGCCTTTCTATAAAGTTGTGCCCATCACAGCTGCCTGAGAGTTAGGTGATATGTTAGGTGTTTGTTAGGTGTTTAAGAGCACTTACAAACCCTAACATTCACAAAATGAGTCAGTTAACTAACGCCGATGTTAGGTGTTAGGTGTTTTGGAATAAAATTTAAAAAATAGATAATAATGGAAGAAAAAGAACTGAAAGCAAAAGACATTCCTTGGGGCTATGCCCTGTGTTTTAACGATGCATGCGGTCTGAAGGACAAGTGCATGCACTATCAGGCCCGCCTACTGAAGGCAGAGGGGCGTTATATCGGACAGGCTGTATATCCCACAGCCTGGCAGGACGGCGAGTGCCGTTGTTTCTGTGAGAAGAAACTGGTGAAAAAGGCGTGGGGGTTCAGTCAACTCTATAAAAATGTGCCTCACTACCAGAGGGCTGAGGCGCGCCATTGTGTAAGGAGTTACTTCAGTAGTGGTAACGGGCCATATTATCGCTTCCATCATGGCGAAAACAAACTCTCACCCCAGCAGCAGGCAGACATTCTGGAGATCATCGCAAAGTTCTGTCCCATCGAGGGCGTAAAGTTCGACCACTATGTGATGGACTGGGACTTTGATTAGAAAAAAGCGCAGAGGGATGTTCTCTCTGCGTTTTATTTCTCTGTCATTTTAGCCACAGCCATCATCTTTTTCCTGTCCAGGATAATGATCTGTTTACCGTTGGTTTTGATCATACCGTCAGCGGCAAACTCTTTCAGGCATCTTTGTAGCGAGAATTTCTGGATGGCGAACGATTCCGCAATCTCCTGACGCGATTTCTGCAGCACAAAGTCGTCGGAATTCTTCAGCTTGGACTGCTCTAACAGGTAAATGGCCACCTTCTCTCTGACGGTATGAAGTGTCAGCATACGTACCTTCCGTGACAGATTATCGCAGAATGCAGACAGCAGCTGGATGAAATTGAATCTGAAACGTTCATCAATGTTGATCAGCATCTGCATGGAGTCCGGAGCTATTCGGAGAACCGTTGTAGGCTTGCTGGCAACCATATTCACAGGCACTATCTTGTTCTTGCCAAAGATAAATGCGGAGTCCAATAACGAGCCTACAGGTCTTGAAGTGATCTGCATATACTTACCCGATGGTCCTACCATTCGAGCGATGATCTCACCTGCTACAACTATATCGGCAAACTGACATGGTGTACCTGCTGACAAGTAAACCTCTTTCTTGTCAAGTCTGATGAGCCGATAAGGGACACAGCCCATCATCTGCTCAATGTCCTTGGCAGAGAAACCCTCAAAGAGTGGGCATGACTGTAAGGCTTTTAGTACGTATTTTTCCATTTATCTGTATATACCTTAACTTTGCGCCGACAATAGCTTAAAATCACTCACAAACTTAAAATTCATGACGTAACATGAGAACTAATATGCTGTTATTATTCTGCTTGACGGCGATGACTGTCTCTGCAGCCAACTACGAGGTAAGCTCACCTAATGGAAAGGTGAAAGTTACGGTTAATACTGATGCTGCTGTGAAGTGGTCGGTTGATTATGACGGTCGCCAGGTGTTGTTACCCTCCACGATAGACATCCGTCTGGTGCAAGGAAAGAAAACCGTTGGTTTGGGAACGGTGGGGAAGGTAGCAAAATGCTCTGTGAATAGTAGTTTCAAGAATCCTTTCTATAAGCGCCTGACCGTCAGCGATGAGTATGGACAGCTGTTGCTCTATACCACCCAGAAGTTTACCATCGAGGTGCGCGCCTATAACGATGGGGCTGCCTATCGTCTGATATCCAAGGAGAAAAAATTGTCGTTAGTGGCCGATGAAACCGTGGAATTCTGTTTTGCTGATCGGGCAGGAGAGCGCTATTGCTATTCCTTCGAGTCCTATTATGATGAAGTCCCGCTGTCAAAGATGTACCCCGATTCGCTGGCCATCACCCCGTTGGCTGTCTGCCTGCCGGGCGGCATGAAGGCTGTTGTGATGGATGCCGGCGTAGAGAACTATCCTGGCATGTTCCTGAAAAAAGGAGCGCAGCACTCGTTGAAGGCAGAGTTCGCCCCTTATCCGCTGGCACAGGAGGTAGGCGGCTATGATCGTCTGAACCTCGTGCCGACGAAACGTGCCGATTTCATCGCTAAGTTGAACGGCGGACTCTCCCTCCCTTGGCGTGCTGTCGTCATCACCGAACGGGATGCGGATATCCTCAACAGTGATATGGCACAGCGGCTGGCTCCTGCCTGTCGTATCACTGATCTCTCATGGATTCAGCCTGGTAAGGTGGCATGGGACTGGTGGAATAACTGTAATGTGACAGGCGTTGACTTCAAGTCGGGCATGAACACTGACACCTATCTATATTATATAGACTTTGCTGCCCAAAATAAGATAGAATACATCATTATCGATGAAGGCTGGAGTGGCAAGGAGTCGCTGATGGAAGACCTCAGTCCAGACATCGACCTGCCTCGTCTGATCGCATACGGACGTGAAAAAGGGGTGGGCATCATCCTCTGGTCCAGTTGGCGTAATCTCATTGGCAGTGATCCAGAAAAAGGTGCTGCCGTTACTGAGAAGGTTATGAAGCACTATGCTGATATGGGCATCAAAGGCTTTAAGGTAGATTTCTTCGACCGTGATGACCAGCAGGTTATCGCCTCTGCCTATCAGTTGGCAGACTGTGCGGCCCGTCATCATCTGTATCTAGACTTCCACGGGCTGAAACCTTTTGGTATCCAACGGGCTTATCCGAATATCTTTAATTTTGAAGGTGTGAAGGGACTCGAGAACTCTAAGTGGGAACCCCGTGTAGGCGATGGTCCGCTCCACAACCAGCCCCGCTACGATGTGACAGCACCTTATCTGCGTATGCTTGCAGGTCCGATGGATTATACCCCTGGTGCGATGATGAATGCCATGAAGGATAACTTCTTTGGCAATAACGACCATCCCATGAGTCAGGGTACCCGAGTACACCAGATGGCGATGTACACCACTTTTGAGGCGCCACTGCAAATGATGGCTGATAGTCCGACAAAGTATATGCAGAATCAGGAATGTACCGATTTCATCGCACAAATCCCCACCACATTCGAGGAGACTATAGCCCTCGATGGGCAACTTGGCGAATATACTGTGATTGCTCGTCGCAAGGGTACAACATGGTATGTGGCGGCTATGACAGACTGGACACCACGCGACCTGACTATCGGGCTGACATCTTTGCAGATGGCGTGAATGCCCTGAAAGACGCCACAGACTATAAGCACACGAGTCAGACGGTGTCAGCACGTGACCAACTACAAGTTCATCTGAGTAGTGGTGGTGGTTGGACAGGCATCTTCAGAAAACAATAAATATAAAGATCATAAGACATGAGAAAAATGTTATTGACGGCGCTGCTGACCATGATGGGGTTAGGTGCCTTTGCCATTGAGACCGTACCCATCAAGGGTAGTATCATCAGTCCTACGGACCAATTCATCCAATACACAGGGCGTATCAGTTTTGCCAATCCTGAGCGACCTGCCTGGAACTTCCCTGGTATTCAGATTGTGGCGTCGTTCGAGGGCACCTCGTTGCGCATGATAGCCAAACCCCGTAGTGGCTATTTTATGACTCAGATCGATCAGGCCGAACCGTTTAAGGTGGCTTTCCGTGGGGAACGTGATTCTGTAGTCACTCTTGCAACAGCACTTCCTAATGGTGTGCATACGGTCAAACTGATGTATGCCATCGAGGGTTATGAGTTCTATCCTGAGTTCTGGGGCTTCGTACTCGACAAAGGCAAAAAGCTGGTAGAAACACCAGCTCTCCCCACCAGAAAGATCGAATTCATCGGTAATTCTATCACTTGTGGCTATGGTAATGAAGGCCTGAAAAAGGAGGAAGGTTTTGATTACGCTACTGAGAACCACTATTATTCTTATGCCTCCATCACAGCCCGCAACCTCGAAGCCCAGCACTGGGTGGTGGCCCGCAGCGGCATCGGTGCCTATCGCAACTATGGCGAGGCCAAGACGGGTTCGCCAGGTTCTTGCATGCCTATGCAATACGACATTCCTCAGTGAGAAGTGGGACTTCAGCCGATATCAGCCCGATGTTATCTGTATCAATCTCGGCACCAACGATACTTCAACGAACAACTATGACCTGAAGCTCCTGAAGCAGGGCTATCAGAAGCTCCTGAAGCAGGTGCGAGACCATAATCCAGAGGCGAAGATTGTCTTTCTGACGGGTTCTATGCTCTACAACAAAGAGTTGCGGGAGGTCAAGCAACTGCTCGACGAGGTGACTGCTGAGGCTCATAAAGCAGGTGACAAAGAGGTCTATCGCTTCGATATGGCACCCATTTCTGGTGAGGAGTTCTATGGTAATGATTATCACCCCAACATCTATCAGGATGAGAAAATGGCTGGCGAACTGACAGCTTATCTGCGTGGTTTGATGAATTGGTTCTAAACGGGCTTTATCTTCGCCAGAAGAGAGGGGTGATGTCCTCAAAAGCACCAGTCTCGTTCTGACGATAGAGCCGTTGGTTGGTTGTCGGCTTCTTCAAAGGGCCAAGGTGCTTGATGAAGGGGCCGATCTTGATATAGTCGAAATCCTGTTTGTTTACCATCGGCGAGATGATGGTCTTTCCACTATACCAAGCCACTTTGAACTCAGGGTGCTCTTCGTGGATATACTGAGCCAGTTGGTTTACTCCCTTGGGATCGCTGTCGCCTCCCATGAAGGAGATGCAAGTGATATCTTTACCGTATTGATCGGCAAAGGCATCGATGGCATCTGCATTCAGCGGCAGTCCGATGTCTTCCCAAAGATAATGACTATGACACCCAGGACAGTGACACGGGCAATTAGAAATATTAATTGCCAGTGTCACCTCGTTGGGAATCTCCTGAAATACTATGCCTGTATTGACGTACTTCAACATCTGTTATCTGTCAGCCATTGCATAGTAACGACGTGAGGCCTCTTCCTGACGGGCCTGTGAGAAGTTGCTCACACGTTTCAGGTAACCGATGATACGGGTCATATAGTCCACGTTCTTAGAGTGGCAGTGAGGACACTCCTTCAGGTAGCGCTTGTCGATATGACCACAGTCGTTACATACCGTGTTGGGGATGTTGAAGGTGAAATAGTTACAGCCTTCCTTGGCAGCCACCTTCAACAGATGGGCATACTGCTCCTTCGAGAGGTGCTCCTCAAGGTTCATGTGGAGGGCCGAACCACCCGTCAGGTGCTCGATATAAGGTGCACCATGCAGCTTGAACTTATCGATGATAGTCAGTGAGTCGTCTTCAACCACATAGAAATAGCTATTATAGCAGTCACGGGGTACGAAGTAACCGTCCTCGCGATCCCACTTGGCGTGCTTGACACCCACATTCTCTGCAGGAATCATCTCACAGTTGAACATCACGTCCTTAGTACGGTACTTCTTGTTGTACTCCTCGATCAGACCGAGGATACCCTGTACGAAATGCAAGTAGTCATCATTAGGCGTAATCTTCAGGCCCATGAACTCCGCAGCCTCAACCAAACCATTGATACCGATGGTGAGATACTGACGGCCGATGTTGATATAACCGGCATCGAACAGCGGCAGCATGCCGTGTGCCTGCAACTCTTTCAGGTTCTCATTATAGGCCATCTGTACCTTATGACAGAGATCGATCACGCTTCCCAGATACTCAAGATAATTGAGCTCATGATTGACGGCATACTGGATGCAGCGGTTCAGGTTGATGGTCAGCACACTCTTAGAACCTGTACTAACACCACCAGCACCAAGGGTATAACTGAAGCCGTTGTCTGTAATCTCATTACGCAGACGACAGCAAGAACTCAGTGAGTCGGCGTTATTACTCATATAAGTAAAGAACGAGTGTCCCTCAGCATACATCTCAGCAGTAAAGTCGCCCCACTCCGGATCCTTGCAGTCGCCATTCTCGTCAGTGAGCAAGGCCATGGTCTCAACAGGGAAGGTAAGCAAAGTCTTGGTACGCTCGTGGTTGAACCACTTCATAAAGCGCTTCTGTAACCAAGAGAGTCCCTCCCAGTCGGGCTTTGAGCCATCGGGGAAGTAGAACTCACCAAAGATGCTCTCAAAGTAGTACTTATCATAGTAGGCGATGTTCCAGAACACAGCCTGATAGTTACGGGCACCAGTCGGCTGATTCAGCGTATAGACGATCTGCTCGAAGTAGTCGGTAATCACCTTATCTATCGTACGCTTCTTCAGACTAAGGTCAGCCTGCTCATCAGCACGCTTGTAATAGTCAAGTCCGTATTCCTTGCCGATAAAATAGTTCATGTACATCAGGAACTCTGGTGTAGCACAGGCACCACTCAGCATGGAGCTGACCATAAACACCATATTGACGAAACCACCAGCAAACGACTTGAGGTTGGTCGGAGCCGTAGAGTTACCACCGATGGCCACCGTACCACCAATCAGCCAAGGATACATGGTGATAGAGGCACAATAGTTAGCCAAAGAGGTCTCGTCGTTCTTATATATAAAATGGTGTGTCAGTTTATTAATATATTCATCTGCCAACTCCTTGCCGTACATTTTTTTGATACGGTCGGTCAAGAGGCGGCGATTCAAACGGATAAAGTTCGACTTCGGCAGTTCACCAATCAAAGTGGCGATATTCTTGTGCTCCACGTTGGCATTTGCATCGTATTTGGAACCTGTAGCTGCGTTCACTGACTCCGTATATTCTGAGAGGAACATCATCTTCTCCAAAGTGTCACGATCCTCAGAGTGCAACTGACGATAGAGAATGAATGACTTGGCGACATGATAGAAACCCTCGCTCATCAGAGCCTCTTCCACCTGATTCTGAATATTTTCCACCGTAATGTCATCGTGGATATCCAGATGGCTGATGATCTTGGAAATCGTGCCTAAGTCGGCAGGGCAGTTAACACTGTCGAACGCCTTTACAATGGCGTTCATGATCTTGTCTAAAGAGAACTGGTCTTTCGAGCCGTCTCGCTTGGTGATGGTAAAGTTTTTAATTTCCATTTGTATTGTTATTGTTAATGTTTAGGCACCGAATTTAGGTAGCAAGTTGTCCGTTTGGGAAAACTTTTTTGTTTTTCGATCTTCAAAAGTTGTCCGTTTTGGGAAACCGAAATCGGTTGCAAAGATACAAAATTATCTGAAAACCATCAAAATCTTACCCTAAAAAATAAAGAGGGAAATCATCATTTAACTCATATTAACGCTTCGTATTTTGGACTACCACACCTTTTTTCTACCTTTGCAACCCAAAGGAATATTTAAAGAATGAATAACAAGAAAAGGGCTATTCTAATGACGATGAAACCGTTAAGCATTAAGATCTGTCTGTTGCTGGGATTGTTGATATCAGCGACAAGTGTTTTTTCACGTCCATCTCTCAACAACCTTGATATAAAAGTGGTATTAAGCAAGAACGGTGATGCACGCATTACCGAAACGCGAGAGATGTATATCGACGACGAAGGCACAGAATGCTGGACCTGACAGTAAGCGATGAAACAGGAACCCGGTTTATAAATGTGGACTGGGATGTGGACGAGACACGTGATTGGAAAACATACAAGTGCGGCATTGTGACGACACGTCGTGGTTACGAACTGTGCTGGGGCTTAGGTGCTGAGGGTGAACGTACCTACATCACCAGCTACACGATGACTGGTCTGGTACACGGCTATCCTGATGCCGACGCCATCCGCCACGTATTTCTGGATACATCGGTTTCGCCCAAACCCGACCACGCCAAGATCACCATCATGACCGCTGATTCGACCATGGTTATCAATCCGGACAGCTGTGGTATCTGGGGATTCAGATTCGAGGGTGAGCTTTGGTTTGAGAACAGCACCATCGTAGCAGAGACCACCAAGCCGATGAGTTCTGAAGCAGGACTCTACGTGATGGTACAATTCCCTAAAGGTATGTTTGAACCTACCATCTGGGAGAACGATACGTTTGAGAACAAGAAAGGTGAGGCCTTTGAGGGAAGTGATTACGTGAGCAGTGATGACGATGATGAGGAAATGACTTGGTTTGAATGGGTGATCTTTATCCTGATTTACGTGGGTTTCAGCATCGTACCTGTAGTATGTTTCATCTGGCATCTGTTCAGTGTGTGGCGTGCCCGTCGCAGAGCCAACAAGGATCTGATATGGTATCGCGACATCCCTTTGAACGGTAATCTGCAGGAGGCTAATAATATGCTGAACGCTTACAAATATATGCATACAGATTACAACAATCTGATGTCTGCCTGTATTCTGAAACTCATACAGTTGGGCGCCATCACCATTGAGACGCGTCCTAACATGAATGGCAAAATGGAACCGAACTTTGTGATCCACGAATTGAAAGACTTTAATAACCAGCCTGTGTTGATGCGAAAGATCTTCAACATTTTCAAGAAGGCAGCAGGCAATGACACCGTGCTAGAGCCAAAGGAACTGAAGCAGTTTATGAAGAGTACTTGCAACCAGAGTATGACCGACTCGTTTATCAACACACTGCACACCAAGACCTCTATCTCTATATATAAGGATCGCGAAGACGAGGTGCGCCAACTGTTCGGCCTGCGTAAGTTCTTGAAGGAGTTTACGTTGCTCGACGAACGCGGTGTAGGTGAGGTAAACCTGTGGAAAGACTATATGGTATATGCCACCCTGTTTGGTATTGCCGACCGTGTTATCAAAGAAATGAAGAAGGTGAATCCTGAGTACTTCAACATGGATCAGGTGGCAAATCAGATGGCTGATAACATGACACTGCCATTGATATACTCTACGCTACATCGGAGCACATCAAGTGCAGTAGCAGCCAAGGCTGCACGCGAACATCGTTCCAGTGGCGGTGGTGGACATTCGTCTTGGGGAGGCGGCGGAGGCGGCTTCTCAGGCGGAGGTGGCGGCGGAGGAGTGAGATAAGAAGAGCCCCGCTAAGATGGTACCACTGATGCTATGCCAGGCACATGAAATAGCACAAGGCAGCACTGACAGAGGTTGCGCCGCGAAGAATGTGCCCGCCAGAACGGTGGCCAGTCCTGCATTCTGCATCCCCACTTCAATGGAGATCGTGCGTTTCTTAGCTGTATTAAAACCAGCCAGTTTGCCTGACATCCAACCCAACAGGTAGCCTAACGAGTTGTGACAGAATACCACTGCGAAGGTCCAGACGAACAGCAGCAACCCGCGAGCTATCAAAGCATCGTGAACGGTAGAGATAACACCACCAACGATACAAGCCAGACAGATAACACTCATGCCTGGCATCAGTGACTGGATGACAGGGAAACTCTCTTTATGAGAAAAGTTGTAATTCAAAAAACAGCCAATTCCAACGGGGATGATCGTTACAATCAAGATATTCAGGAACATACCGATTGTATCTATCTCAATGATGGCACCTGCTGTCAACTCCATCAGCAACGGCGTCATGACGGGTGCCAACAATGTTGAAGCACAGGTCATGCCCACGGAGAATGCCACATCGCCATGACAGAGATATGACATGATATTGCTCGATACGCCCCCAGGACAGCAGCCAACAAGCAGGATACCTAACGCCAGAGCAGGTTCGAGGTGGAACACCCGCACTAACAACCATGCTACACAGGGCATAATCAGGAACTGTGCACAGGCACCAATAAGAATATCCCAAGGCCGCTGTGCCAGAATCTTAAAATCTTTGGTGGTCAGTGTGAGGCCCATTGTCAGCATAATCATTCCAAGGATGACGGTCTGCGTGTTCCCCCTCACCCACCCGAACACATTGGGAAGAAAAAAGGTGAATACGGCCACAGCGATGATAAAAAGCGAGGCGTTCTTTGCCAGCCAACGGCTCGACAACTGCATTATCTTGAGCATATCAATCAGTTTTTTTATTTCAGCGGGCAAAATTACAAATTTATTTCGTACTTTTGCAACCGATAGCGAAAAATCATCATGATGGACGAAGATTTTGACATACGCCAAGAACGGTTCTC
>ONNY01000160.1 GCA_900319305.1 uncultured Prevotella sp. | reverse complement strand
ATGAAGACAGAGAGACAACAGGCTGCTGCCGCTGCGGCATTTGCCCAGCGGTGGAAAGGCAGGGGATATGAGAAGGGCGACTCGCAGGTATTCTGGACGGAGTTGCTCACGGAAGTCTTTGGCGTTGAGAATCCCAGCACCATCATCCGCTATGAGGAGCAGGTGAAGGTGGACAACACCAACTTCATCGACGGGCACATTCCCTCAACCAAGGTGCTGATAGAACAAAAATCCATCGACAAGGATCTGCGTAAGGGAATCAAACAAAGCGACGGGTCGCTGCTGAATCCCTTTCAGCAGGCCAAGCGATATGCTGCAGAACTCCCCTACTCCGAGCGTCCCCGATGGATCGTTACCTGCAATTTCGCAGAGTTTCTGGTCTATGACATGGAGCAGCCCAATGGGGAGCCACAGCAGATACTATTGGAGAATCTTGGCAAAGAGTACTACCGACTGCAATTCCTGGTGGATGCCAAGAGCGAACACCTATCGAAAGAGATGGAGGTATCGATTGAAGCAGGTAAGATTGTAGGCCGCATCTATGAGGCCCTTCTGACCCAATACGACGACAACTCACCCGAGGCACTACGCTGGTTGAACATTCTCTGTGTGCGTATCGTGTTCTGTCTCTATGCTGAGGATGCAGGCATTTTCAGCCGAGACCAGTTTCATGACTTCCTCGTCATCTACGAGGCAAAGGACTTACGAAGGGCTCTGCGGGATCTGTTCGAGGTGCTGAATACACCCAAGGAGAAACGCAGTAAATACCTGCAAGAAGAGTTGGCTGCATTCCCCTATACCAACGGCGGACTGTTTGAAGAGGAAATCGAGATACCGCAGTTTACGGAAGAGCTGAAGCAGACGCTGTTGCAGAATGCCAGTCTTGACTTTGACTGGAGCGATATATCACCCACCATCTTCGGGGCTGTGTTCGAGAGCACGCTGAATCCGGAGACCCGTCGTAGTGGTGGTATGCACTACACCTCGATCGAGAACATCCACAAGGTGATTGATCCCCTCTTCCTCAACGACCTTCGTCGGGAGCTTGATGAGATTCTGGAAGAGAAGGTGGAGAAGCAGCGCATCCACAAGCTCGACAGCTATCAAGACAAACTGGCATCGCTGACCTTCCTCGACCCTGCCTGTGGTTCAGGCAACTTCCTCACAGAGACCTATCTGTCATTGCGTCGTTTGGAAAATGAGGCCATTCGTGAGCGCTATCATGGGCAGACGATGATGGGTGAGTTTGTAGATGCCGTCAAGGTAAGTATTAACCAGTTCTATGGCATCGAGATCAACGACTTTGCCGTGACTGTAGCTACTACTGCCCTTTGGATCAGTGAGGCTCAGATGCTAACGGAGACGGAGCACATTATCCATCAGGACATCGACTTCCTGCCCCTCAGAAGCTATACCAATATCCACGAAGGCAATGCCCTCCGAATAGATTGGGAAACGGTTGTCCCCAAAGACCACCTTAATTATATAATAGGTAACCCGCCGTTTGTGGGACATAATGTTAGGAGTGATTCTCAAAAATCGGATATGGAATATGTGTTTGGAAAGATAAAAACAGATAAGAGTGATTATGTATCCTCCTGGTTTTATAAGGCTGCATTATATATGAGAGGTACTGATATTCGAACAGCTTTTGTAGCCACGAATAGTATCTGTCAGGGCATTTCCATTGGCACGTTATGGAAACACATCTTCAAAATGGGTTATGCCATCGATTTTGCTTGGCCCACTTTTGTATGGGAAAATGAAGCAAGTGAAAAAGCGCATGTCCATGTGATTATTGTTGGTTTTTCAGAAGGAAGGCTTCCGCGTAAACCAAGGCTGATACATGACATGAGAATTACATATTGTGAGAATATTAATGCATACCTCCTCGACGCTCCAAATGTCTGTCCAGAAAGGCGTACTTTACCACTTTCCAATGTTCCTAAAATCCGTGTTGGAAGCCTTCCCCGCTCGTCGGCTTTTACAGTTACAGTTGAGGACCGACCACAATTCCTCTCAGACAATCCCCTCTGTGAAAAATGGATAAAACCATATATCGGTTCTGATGAGTTTATCAATAAAAAGAAACGCTATTGTCTCTGGTTGAAAGGTGCAGATATTAGTGAGCTTAGATCCTGTAGGATGGTTATGGAACGTGTGGCTAAGGTTCGCGAAGATCGACTTGCTAGCCCTGCTGCTACAACAAGAAGAACAGCAGAAACACCAACATTGTTTGCTGTTGATGCTCAACCAGATTCCAATTATCTTATAATTCCTCAAGTATCATCAGAAAACCGCCGTTATATCCCAATTGGATTTATGACACCAGATATAATCGCTAGCAATCTTGTATTTGTCGTACCAGACGCTACACTTTATCATTTTGGTGTACTTACCTCAAATGTTCATAATGCATGGATGCGAGTTACGTGCGGAAGAATGAAGAGTGACTATAGATATGGCGGAGATCTTGTTTACAACAACTTCCCCTGGCCTACGCCAACAGACGAGCAAAAGGCAAAGATTGAGCAGACAGCACAGGCAATCCTCGACGCACGCGCCCTCTACCCAGACTCATCATTGGCAGACCTCTACGACGAACTGACAATGCCCGTAGAATTACGTCGTGCCCATCAGAACAACGACCGTGCCGTGATGGCAGCCTACGGCTTCCCCATCAAGACGATGACCGAAAGCCAGTGCGTCGCCGAGCTCTTCAAGCTATATCAGGAACTCACGAAATAAAAAAGTTGGCGAAAAACTTGGATTGTATGGAAGAAGTTCGTATCTTTGCAACCGAATAATCACTATTATTAATTTAAATCGATATGGAAACAACAAAGAAGAAAAGAACGCGCGAAGAGGTCAGAGCTGCCGTAAGGGAGACGATCCGACGCAAGAAAGAATGGATTGAGCAGACTAACAAAGAGTTTGAAATGATTCGGAATGGAGAGTTGAAAGTAGAAGATCTCTACAAATTCAGTTAGTTTTCATCAAAAGCCTTTTCTTACTATGAACACATTAAGCTTGGAAAACATTAACAAGCATGCTCCTTATGGAGTAAGGCACAGAGAAGACAATTGTTATTCTTTCTATTTCGAAACAGACTTTGATCTAAAATACACCATCAGTTTCATGCTTGAAAACTCCTTCGTACAGAGTGGAGCTTTCCAGTTTTGTATCAACGTCGAAGGGGTTGGGCGTTCGCCTGGTGACGTAAAGCTACGCCAAACCGTCTTCGCCATCATCGAGGAGTTCTTCGCTGTCAATGGTAAAGAGGCGATGTTGTACCTCTGCGAAACTGGCGATGAAAAAGAGGGCCTGCGTAACAGGCTATTCATCCGATGGTTTAACACCTATGAGCATCGTGATCTCTACATCATTCGCACGGCGGAGGGTTTGCTTGACGGCGTGAAGAACTTCACTGCTTTGTTCTCACGGAAAGACAATCCAAGGCTGAAGGAGTTGCTGGCAGAGTTTGAGGAAACCATCTCGATTGTATTCGACTAATAGGTGAAACAAGAAAAAGCGTTCTGGAGAAATTCCAGAACGCTTATGGGCATCAGCAATCCTTGAGGGTTATTCCATCACTTTGATGACCAGCGACATGTCGCAGTTAC
>ONNY01000159.1 GCA_900319305.1 uncultured Prevotella sp. | reverse complement strand
ACGGCCTGGAGTAAGGGAGGTTCAACAAGTATTGAGAATTGTCAGATGCTGTGCAAGACTCATAACAGAATGAAAGGAAACAGATAAACAAACTAAAAACGAAAGATTATGAAAAAAGTATTTTTATCATTGGTATTGTTAATGGCAGGAATGGTAATCAATGCACAAGACAATCCACTAACTAATGGTGTCTATGAAAAGAAAGTTGTTGTAACAGCGGATTCTGTTAAGGCATCGGCACTGTATGTAAGGGCACTTGAAGCTCTTAGTGATTGGGCAGGAAGCAACGCTAATTCAAAAATGGGGATAGATGTTCAAGACAAAGACGAATCACTTATTGTTTATAAGGGTAATGTTCATCTTGGTTTTGAATACTATAGCAAGTTTGCTGGTGCGGGATGGGATTTTTATATTGACATGACAATAAAAGTAAAATGTAAAGATGGGAAAGCACAGATAACAGCAACGGTTCCAAGCCTTACATATATTTCAAATATCCAAAAAATAGTAGTAGTAGTTCCAATTAACGAAATCCTACCTTCTTATGCCTATAAAGGAAACTATAAATTAAAGAAAACTTCACAGACATTCGGACCACAGGTAATCCCAAGTACGGATCAAATCGTAAATATGCTTTGCGACAAAATTGCAAAAAAACAAGATGACGATTTTTAAAGTAATATGGCAGATGAAGGAAATGAGCCGTCGAGGTGGGAGTATGCCTGCCAAGGAACTCTATCCGTTTGTGAATGAAAACGTAGAACTGACGGATTGGGAAAAGGAACCTGCAGGAAAAATGAAATATATCCGCTGGACGAATAGTTTCCAGTTCTATTCCATAGATTATCAGAAGGCTGGATTCATCGTGAAGAAGAGTGGCAACTGGTACTTGACACCTGAGGGTGAGACTATTTTGAAGAAGACTCCTGAGGAGGTAATGAATATTGCCAACGACGCCTATCATGAATGGCGGCGACTGAACCCCAAGGTAGAAACTCCTGATGAAGAACCTACGGACGAAACTGCCGAGAAGGACAACGGCATGAATCTCGACTTGTTGGAGTCGGATGCCCGTGAAGGTATTAGAAAGTTTATTGTCTCAAAGAGCCCCTATGAATTCCAAGATATGGTAGCGGCTTTGCTACGAGCTATGGATTATCACACACCGTTCGTCGCACCAAAGGGCAAGGACGGAGGTGTTGACATCATCGCTTACTTAGATCCCTTAGGAGCAAAAACTCCTCGTATAAAGGTTCAAGTAAAGCATAAGCCCGATACCGCCATCGGTGCCTCAGATATTCGTGCTCTGTTGGGTGTGCTGCGTGCTGGCGATATTGCCCTGTTCGTTACCAGCGGCACTTTCTCGCCGGATGCCAAGACTACAGGAACCAGTTCGCGTGAGTTCATCCGTCTGATAGACGGTGATGAGTTCATCGACATGTGGCTGGAGTTCTACGACAAGATGACTGATGATGACAAGAATATGTTACCCCTGAAACGAATAGCATTTTTGGGGAATAACGAATAAAAGGTTTCCCTTCTCAAATGATTCGTATCTCAAATAAAAGTAGTATCTTTGTCCCCAGATAACTAAAAGAATTAAGTCTATGAAGTCAGAAAAGGAGAACGAGAAGGTCAATACCGACGAGATGGGAGTCGCCATCGGAGTGGATAACGAAGTGATTCATAAAGTACGTTCGGGTGAGATAACGCATATCATTGTAGATATCAATGAGGACAACCAGAACATGTTTCTTGAGAATATCGACGGGAATTTGGTGTTGGTGACCGAAGAAATGCCCGATACATTCCACGGCTGCTATTTCTATAATGGCGGCGAGTTTCCGTATGCCATCAAGGGCGTGCTGGAGTTCTTGGATCTCAGCAGCGATGATGACCATTGTCTGGCACGAATCATCGACGTAGATATGGAGCCAACTACCCGATTCAATTATCAGGGCGCAGGCAAGCCCATCGTGGAAGATCCTGACGGCGACAGCTGCGTGTGGGAGGTTAGTTTCGAGGTGGTACCTATACTGGCAGAGCCAAGGACTTACTTGATGCGTTGGAATCCCTCTATCAGCTCTTTTAAAGAGAAGGATTTCGAGGCGTGCGTGGAGAATCAGGTACATGGAATGTTCCGCATAAATTGGAGCATCTATGAGTGGCAAGAGGCCAGAAGGGGCGATCTGTTCTATATGTTACGCACAGGTGACGATAAGGCTGGTATAGCCTTCTTGGGGCAGTTCATCTCTGACCCTTACCCTAGTGAAGACTGGGCAGGCAGCAGCAAGCGCAGGATGTATGTGGATATGATTTGTTCGAACCCTATGGAGCCTGGAAAGAAGCCTCATATCACGCTTGAAAAGCTGCAAGAAGCCATCCCAGATTTTGAGTGGTCGAAAGGTCACTCGGGGGAGTTGCTTTCTGAAGAAATCTGCTCGATTCTTGATGAACTAAGCGAATAAGTACTTTTTGTTGCATATGAATCTTTTTTGGCTCTTCTATGTTATGAGCCAAAGTCTCATCAGTTGGTCGGCGATGTAGTAGTTGCCAGAGTCAAATGAAACCAATCCGAATTCTTGCAGTTTTTTAGTTGAACTCTGGACGCTGCTGGCTGACTTGAGACTGGCCCAGTGCTCTTTTGCGATGGCGTATAGCAATTCCTTCTGAGGTAAAGTCAGGCGAGCCATGATTTCACTGTAGTGCCTGTTGGCTTCCCTGACCATCTGGCTAATCACCTGCTCTGTCGTCTCTTTCGTACAAAGGGCGTCTGAAGCTGTTTCTGCAAAAGCCTCGCGCATAGTCTTCTGATTATAAAAGGTGTTACCATCAAAGGTTTGATACACGTGAGAATTAACCTTGAATCATTATTTATTTTGGATTATTTAACTTGCATTATGTGATTTGCATAATACAAAAAGTGAGGCGATAATGCCACTCGCCCGAGGCGTGGTCGTGACAAATGCCAAAATTGCGGCGCACTTGGCTTTCGACATTGCCCGCAGCCTACACAAGGTGCTGGGGGTGCCTGCTGTGAGTTCACGGAAACATCAATATAGCAGTGGTAGATTTCAATATATCTTGGATACATTCTGCTTCATAATCGTATAAATTTTAAATTGTTAAACTTACTGGTGCAAAGATACGACAAATTTCGGCAGATTCCAATTATTTAGGCGAAATATTCTCAGAGTTGTTGCGACAGAGTGGGAATGAAACGACAAAAGCGGGTCAAGAGGGCAAAATCTTGTCGCTTAAGTTCTGCCTGTTTCGGATGTCGGCCAGCCTTTTGTCAAGTCAAAACGTGTCGCTGCTTGGAAAGCGAAATGATAGCAATCAGATAAGCAACCTTTACCGCCCCGAATGTCATCTGTTGGCTTTCGGGCGGTAACTTTGTTTTGGCAAAAGTATTTCTTTTATGCTTTTTCTTGCCGATATCGGCAAAAAGTTGTATCTTTGCAGCTGAAATCGGTTACAAAACTTGCCGATAGTGTGGAATATGGAGTATATATCTGTGATAGCATTTGCCCAGAAGTATGGCATTTCAGAGCGAACTGCGCGAAATTATTGTGCGAGTGGGAAGATTGAGGGAGCGTTTCTGACAGGTAAGACCTGGAACATTCCCGCTGATGCGGAGTTGCCTAAACGCAAGTCGTCAAAGGCACGTATTTCCCCATTGTTGGCTACACTCAGGGAGCAAAAAGAGATCAGGTTAAAAGGGAGCATCTATCACAGAACGCAGATTGACCTGACTTATAACTCAAACCATATTGAGGGTAGTAAACTGACTCATGATCAGACGCGATATATCTTCGAGACAAACACCATCGGAGTGACCGATGAGGCCATCAATGTGGATGATATCGTGGAAACGGTGAACCATTTCCGTTGTATTGACTACATCATTGATCATGCCGAGGACAAACTATCCGAGAGTCTTATCAAACAACTGCATTTGACGCTGAAAACAGGTACATCGGATAGCAAGAAGGATTGGTTTATGGTGGGAGATTACAAACGATTGCCCAATGAGGTGGGAGGTATGGATACTTGTCCGCCTCAAGAGGTGCACAAGCGGATCAAAGAGCTACTTACGGCATATAATGCCATCAAGCGTAAAACACTGGATGATATTCTGGATTTTCATGTCAGGTTTGAGGCCATCCATCCATTCCAAGATGGAAATGGGCGAGTGGGGCGACTCATCATGTTTAAGGAGTGCTTGGCTAACAATATCGTACCTTTTATTATCACAGATGAGCTTAAATTGTTCTATTACAGAGGTCTACATGAGTGGGGACATATTAACGGTTATCTGACTGATACTTGTCTTACTGCACAGGATATGTATAAGGAAATGTTAGCCAAATTCCTGAAATGATGTTCAGAAAAAACGACAAAAATATAAAAAGGTGGGCAATCATGCCACTAATTTCCAAAATTGTAGTACCTTTGCAGGCAAAGGTTCATTTTATATGAGGGACGTGGAAGTGCATAGTTGTCCGGAATTGATGGGGCTGATTCAGGAGGTGGGGTTCCTGCCGCTTCTGGATAGCGGTATTGTGGGCTATTCGGCAGAGGCCATCGTGGACGATGAATGTCGCTACGTGGTGTATTCGGATGGTGGCTGGGACTGGCCGCTGTGGAAGTGGAAGGGGCCTATTGTGCAGGAGGGCGGTTGCGTCTATGGCAAGTTCTTTGCGGGCAAGGCGGGGTTCGTCAGCTGTGAATGGTGGCCGGACTTGTGCAACTGGCGTCGGAGTAAGTTCCCTCAACCTGCGGAGGGCTCGATTGAAGAGACGATCCTGCTGACGCTGGCTGAGAATGGCAGTCTGATCACGCGTGAATTGAGGGCTGCGTGCGGCTTTACGGGTCCCAATATGAGAAGCAAGTTCGATGGCTACATCACGCGTCTGCAGATGGCTGCGCGTATCGTGACAGAGGATTTCGTGTATCCCACAGACAAGCACGGACGGGAGTATGGCTGGGGGTGGTCGCTACTTAGCACGCCCGAGGCACTTTATGGGCGCGATGCCTGCCGATGTGAACGGACGCCTGAGGAGTCGTATCAGCGCATCTTCGATCACCTGCGTCAACTTCTGCCTGAAGCAACGGAGCGCCAGATACGAAAACTGATATGAATCCTATTCCGTCAAGTCTTTCAGCAGTTGGGTGCAACCTTCGATAACATCGCGCCAGGTGGCTTCGAAATCTCCTGTGTACCAGGGATCTGCGACGTCACCTGGACGTTTTGTATAGTCGAGCAACAGGCGGATTTTGCCTTCTGGGTCGCCGCCGCAGATGCGGTTCATGTTACGGATATTCCACGCATCCATACCTATCAGCAGGTCGAAACGGAGGTAGTCGTTGCGCGTCATCTGGCGCGCCGTCTTGCCCTTGCATGAGATGCCGTGTTCAGCTAGTTTCCGCTTGGCTGGCGGATAGACCTCATTGCCGATCTCTTCGGTAGAGGTGGCTGCTGATTCGATATGGAACTGGTCATCGAGACCAGCCTTGCTCACCAGATCCTTCATGACGAACTCTGCCATAGGACTGCGGCAGATATTCCCATGACAGACAAATAGTATGCGATGTTTCATGTTTATACGAACGAATGTTGGCTTATTGCCTTATTTTCAGTATTCGGCGCACGCTCTGGTTGATGCGTTCCTCACTGATGGTGCCCTTGTTGACGGCGTCGATGACGGCATCGAAGGCCTCCACAAGATTTTTCGGACCCAACACAATGTCAACACCCGCCTGGATGCTCTTCACGGCAGCCTCGGCACTGGAATACTGCTGAGTGATGGCTCCCATCTCCATACCGTCGGTGATGATGATGTTCTGGTAACCCAGTTCGCCACGCAGCTTGTCTTGCAAGATGACTGACGACATCGTGCTGGGGATATCTGAGCCCGTGACATTCGGTGCACCGATATGAGCCGTCATAATCAGCTGGCAGCCCCATTTGATACCAGCCTTGAAGGTCACCATCTCACAATCCATCATCTCTTCCCATGTCTTCTGAGTCGATGCGTAACCGAAATGTGTGTCGGTCTTCGTGTCACCGTGACCGGGGAAGTGCTTGATACAGCCTATGATACCAGCATCCTTCAGGCCTTGCAGATAGTTGGTCACCATCGGCGCAGCCACCTGAGGGTCGTCGCTGAAAGCACGGGGGCCGATAATGATGTTGTCAGGATTGGTGTTCACATCGGCTACCGGGGCGAAGTCGATGTCAAAGCCGTAGTGCTTCAGATAGGTGCCGATGGTGTTGCCACACTCGTAGGCATTGTTCGGGTCGCCTGTAGCACCGATGGCTGCCATCGACTCATACTTCTTGACGTTGAATTTGGGGTTGTTGGCGAGGCGTGACACACGGCCACCTTCCTCGTCGATACAGAGTAGGGGATTACCATTCAGTGCCCGTATCTGAGGGATTAACTTCGCCAGCTGTGCCTCGTCGTCGATATTCCATGCATAGAGGATAAGTCCGCCGATGGGATAGTTTGCATTCACATCGCGCATGGTCTTGTTCACCTCATGGATAGGATTCTCCTGAAGGTCGGAATAGGCATTCCAGTGAATGGTGGTATCAACATCTGTCCCACTTTCTCGCGCAGCGTCATCTTTGAGAGTTGGGCTTCCACCTCATCCTGCGGCAAACTTGGCGCGTCATTGTTCGAGCAGGAGGTGATTGTCAGGCCGCAAGTCAAGATGGCGGTCAGCATCCATAAAAGTCTCTTTTCCATATCAGTTCATTTAAAATTGTGCAAATTTACGGTTTTTATTTGAATTAATCCGTTGAAATTGCTTTTTTTGCTTTTTATTTGGGAAATTATGCCTAATTTTGGCACTAATTCAGCAGATTAAGACCTATGATAGTCAACGATGTCAAATTTTCTGCGCCGAAACCAGCGTCTGCGTGTACACCAGGTGTACACAGGTTAAAATCTGAACATAAAAAAGGAGTTGCGATTGCTCGTAACTCCTTGATTTTTCAATCTTTTATTCAGCGCTTCAGGATGGGCTTGAAC
>ONNY01000158.1 GCA_900319305.1 uncultured Prevotella sp. | reverse complement strand
GTCACTGATTCTACTCTTACCCTTACAGCAGCTGCCAACAACGGAGGAAGCATCGTCTTCAACTATTGGCTGGGACCGAACTATATGCTGCATTTCACTTTCCAGGTGAACGGTCTGAACGGTATGTTCGCGCCCAATTATAAGGAGATGGACATAGAGTGGACGGATCTGGCACGCCAGCAGGAGAAGGGTTTCACGTTTGAGAACCGCTATGCAACCCTTACCTATAAAGAGAAGGATGGTAGCACGGACTACCTGAGTGAGACCTCAGAAACGATTGACGAGAAGATTGAGACCGCTCTTGACTGGGTGGCTTTCAAGAATCAGTTCTTCTCAGCAACCCTGATTGCCAAGGATGAGTTTGCCGCCAACTCTCTGATGACCAGTATTCCACAGGAGAAAGGCTCGGGCTATCTGAAGCAGTTTAATGCCAAGATGAAGACTGCCTTCGACCCCTCAGGCATGCAGCCTTCAGAGTTTGAGATGTATATCGGCCCCAACGACTTCCGTCTGATTAAGGCTGTTGAGGAGCAGACCACCTTTGGTAAGGATCTCGATCTGGAGCAGCTTGTCTATCTCGGATGGCCGCTCTTCCGCTACATCAACCGCTTCTTCACGATCTATGTCTTCGACTGGCTCACCTCTTGGGGTTTCTCAATGGGTATCGTGCTTATCCTGATCACCCTGTTGCTGAAAGCCATCACCTACCCGATGGTGAAGAAGAGTTATATGTCATCAGCCAAGATGCGTGTGCTGAAACCGAAACTCGACGAGGCCACCAAACAGTATGATAAGCCCGAGGACCAGATGAAGAAACAGCAGGCGATGATGCAGATGTACTCCCAGTATGGTGTCTCACCCCTGAGCGGCTGTCTGCCTATGCTGATCCAGATGCCTATCTGGATTGCGATGTTCAACTTCGTGCCTAACGCCATCCAACTGCGCCGCCAGTCATTCCTATGGATCGACGACCTCTCGACCTATGATCCCATCATTGAGTGGCAGACGAACATCTGGGGTATCGGCGATCACCTTTCACTGACCTGTATCCTTTTCTGTGTGGCACAGATTCTATACTCATATATGACCATGCGTCAGCAGAAGGATCAGATGGTTGGGGCACAGGCTGAGCAGATGAAGATGATGCAGTGGATGATGTATCTCATGCCGCTGTCTTCTGGTCTGAACTTCTACTACTTCATCTCACTCTTCTTCTCTGCTGCCATCATGTGGACGCTCCGTAAGACGACCAATGATGAGAAACTGCTTGCCATTCTGGAAGCAAAGTATCGAGAGAACAAGAATAATCCGAATAAGAAGGTGAGCGGACTCGCAGCCCGTCTGGAGGCGATGCAGAAGCAGGCCGAAGAACTACAGAAACAGCGACAGAACCAACAAAAGAGATAACTATATGAAGAAAGTTCTAAACCTAGTAAACCTAGTTAACGCAGAAGAGACAGTGAAAATTGGAAAGCAGAACATCAAGCTCAGCAGCAACCTGATGACCCCTGAGGCTCTTTGGGCCATGGGACGTATCGCCGGCGCTGAGGCCAATGCCGACGGCAAACAGATTGTCTATCAGGTAGGCTACTACAGTGTGAAGGCCAATAAGAGTCAGCAGAAGATTGCCGTCATCAATGCTGATGGTACTGGTAACACCACGCTGACGACAGGTTCAAAGAGTGAGACTGATCCCACTTGGCTGAACGGCAAAATTGCCTTTCTCTCTGGTGGTCAGCTCTGGACGATGAATGCTGACGGTTATCGAGGGCTTTAAGTTCTCACCCGATGGCAAGCAGGTGATCCTGCTTCATAGCATCGATTTCAACGAGAGCATCAAGAAGAATCCTGATGATCTGCCCAAGGCTTCAGGTCGTCTGGTAACAGACCTGATGTATCGTCACTGGGATCATTATGTGGAGAGCATCCAGCATCCCTTCGTTTATGAGGTAAACAGCGATGGCATTGCTGAAAACGGAACAGACATCCTGGAGGGCGAACCTTACGAATGTCCGATGGAGCCCTTTGGTGGTATCGAGCAGTTGGCTTGGAGTCCTGATTCCAAGACCATCGCCTACACCTGTCGTAAGAAGACGGGCAGAGCCTATGCCATCTCTACTGATTCTGACATCTATATATATAATATAGGTACGCGCGAGACGAAAAACCTCTGCAAGCCTGCCGACTACGTCGAGCCGGAAATTGATCTGACAAAGACGATGAAGTATCAGAAGGTGAATGCCGAGGAGAATCTCGTTAATAACGTGGGCTACGATCAGAACCCACAGTTCTCACCCGACGGTAAGTATATCGCCTGGACCTCTATGCAGCGTAACGGCTATGAGGCAGACCGTAACCGCCTCTGTGTCTATAACTTAGCTACTGGCGAGAAGAAATATGTCACAGAGAGCTTTGACTCTAATGTTGATGCTTTCGTGTGGAGTGATTCGAAGGATGCCATGATCTACTTCATTGGTGTATGGCACGCTACAGAGAACCTTTATGCCGTTAACTGGAAGGGAGAACTGAAGCAACTCACAGAGACCTGGGACGACTTTGGATCCATCTCTCTGATGAACAATGGCAAGCAGTTGCTGATGGAGCGTCACAACTACACATCGCCTGCTGACCTCTATATCGTAACGCCCAACTTCAAGAAGCCTGAGAAGACTGAGACCACTCAGCTGACCTTCGAGAACAAGCACATTCTGGATCAACTCGCTAAGCCCAAAGTACAACAGCGTTGGGTAAAGACCAGCGATGGAAAAGAGATGCTTACCTGGATTATCCTGCCTCCAAACTTCGATCCCAACAAGAAGTACCCCACCCTGCTCTTCTGTGAGGGTGGTCCTCAGAGTCCTGTGTCTCAGTTCTGGAGCTATCGTTGGAACTTCATGATCATGGCCTCAAACGGTTACGTGGTGGTAGCCCCCAACCGTCGCGGTCTGCCTGGATTTGGACAGGAATGGTTGGAGGAGATCAGTGGCGACTGGACGGGTCAGTGTATGAAGGATTATCTGGCTGCCATCGACGATGCTGCCAAGAACCTGCCTTATGTGGATAAAGACAAATTAGGTGCTGTGGGTGCCAGCTTCGGCGGCTTCAGCGTCTATTACCTCGCTGGTCATCACGACAAGCGCTTCAAGGCTTTCATCTCACATGACGGTGCCTTCAACCTGGAGTCGATGTACACGGATACGGAAGAGGTATTCTTCTCTAACTGGGAGTATGACGATGCCTATTGGAACAAGGATCAGACGGCTAATGCCACTCGCACCTATGAGTACTCACCCCACAAATTCGTAGACAAGTGGGATACGCCGATTCTCTGCATCCACGGTGAGAAGGAGAAGGATTATCGCATCGTCTATAATCAGGGAATGGGTGCCTTCAATGCAGCCCGTCTGCGTGGCATCCCTGCAGAACTGCTCATCTTCCCTGATGAAAACCACTGGGTGCTGAAACCCCAGAACGGTATCCTTTGGCAGAGGACCTTCTTCAACTGGCTGGATCGCTGGCTGAAGTAAGCCGGCTTTTATTCCCAACGTGGGAATAAAACATTCCCAGTATGGGAATATTTGTTTCCCAGTATGGGAACAAAAAAAAGAGAAATAATAAAGAAAACAATAAATGACTCAAGCAATTCAAAAGACGCCTGCTGCTGCTCGCTATGGCGATGTTCTGCAGCTATATCTTCATGGACATCCTCTCACCCATCAAAGACCTGATGCAGGAGACCCGTGGCTGGGATTCTACAGCCTTCGGTACGATGCAGGGTTCTGAGGTATTCCTCAACGTATTCGTGTTCTTCCTCATCATTGCAGGTATCATCCTCGACAAGATGGGTGTGCGTTTCACGGCAGTACTCTCTGCAGCCGTGATGCTGGTAGGTGCCTGTATCAAATGGTATGCCGTGAGTGAGAGTTTTGCGGGAACAGGTTTGGAGACCTGGTTTACAGAGAATCTGAATTATATTCCCGTCTTCGACGAACTCGGCGTATCACCTTTCTATGAGGGCATGCCTGCCTCAGCAAAGTTTGCAGCCAGTGGCTTCATGATCTTCGGCTGTGGCTGTGAGATGGCTGGTATCACCGTTTCAAGAGGTATCGTGAAGTGGTTCAAGGGTCGCGAGATGGCGTTGGCAATGGGTTCTGAGATGGCTCTGGCTCGTCTGGGTGTCGCCACCTGTATGATCTTCTCACCGTTCTTTGCCCGTCTGGGTGGTGAGGTCAGTGTCAGCCGCAGTGTTGCCTTCGGTGTGGTACTAATGTGTATCGCCCTTATCATGACCATCGTCTATTTCTTCATGGATCAGAAGCTCGACAGCCAGACTGGTGAAGCAGAAGAGAAGGATGATCCTTTCAAGATCAGCGACCTGGGCAAGATTCTTTCTGATGCAGGTTTCTGGATTGTGGCTCTGCTCTGTGTGCTCTATTACTCCGCGATCTTCCCCTTCCAGAAGTATGCGGTGAACATGCTGCAGTGCAACCTCACGCTGACGGCTCCTGATGCAGATTCCTTCTGGGCTTCTTCAAGTGTGACCATCATTCAGTATATCATCATGCTGATTGTGGCTGCTGCTGGTTTCGCCAGCAACTTCCAGAAGAAAGCCAATATGAAGTATGGTCTGCTGGGCCTCTCGATTGTCGCCCTCATCACCTATTGTTATATGGGTTACATGCGTCAGTCAGCAGAGTCAATCTTCGCTGTATTTCCACTGCTGGCCGTGCTGATTACACCTATCCTGGGTAGTTATCTCGATCATCACGGCAAGGCTGCCTCAATGCTCGTGCTCGGCTCTATCCTGCTGATTGCCTGTCACTTGACGTTTGCCTTTGTGCTGCCGATGTTCAAGGGTAACGCTGTGGGAGGTATCATCATCGCTTACACCACGATTCTCGTATTGGGGGCATCGTTCTCACTGGTTCCTGCCTCACTGTGGCCATCAGTGCCCAAGTTGGTGGATGCCAAGGTGATCGGTTCTGCCTATGCCCTGATCTTCTGGATTCAGAACATCGGTCTGTGGCTGTTCCCGTTGCTCATCGGTAAGGTGCTCGACCAGACGAACCCTGGAGTGACTGATCCCACTCAGTATGATTATACTGCTCCTCTCGTGATGCTGGCCTCACTCGGTGTGGCAGCCCTGATCCTCGGCTTTGTGCTGAAAGTGGTAGATAAGAAGAAAGGCATCGGCCTTGAACTCCCGAATATCCAAGAATAAATTATAATTAGACAGAAGAACAAAAGAACAAAAATAATATGTACTTATGTTCTTATGTCAAAATAAAGAAAATATGAAAATAGGATTCGATAACGAGAAATATCTCAAGATTCAGTCAGAGCATATCCGCGAGCGCATCGCCCAGTTCGACGGAAAACTGTATATGGAGTTGGGTGGTAAACTCTTCGACGACCACCATGCATCACGTGTACTGCCTGGTTTCAAACCCGACTCAAAACTCCGTATGCTGGGCCAGTTGCGCGACAGCATCGAGATCGTGATTGTGGTGAGTGCCAATGACATTGAGAAGAACAAGGTGCGCGCCGATCTTGGCATCACCTACGATGAGGATGTACTGCGTCTGCGTGATGAGTTTATGCGTCGCGACTTCATGGTTGGCTCAGTAGTGATTACCCACTACTCAGGTCAGCATGCAGCCGATCAGTTCTGTCATCGTCTGGAGCGCGAGGGCATCAAGTCGTATATCCACTACCCCATCGACGGCTATCCCCACAATGTGGAACTGATTGCCTCCGATGAAGGCTTTGGCAAAAATGAATATGTGGTAACCTCTCGTCCTCTCGTTATCGTGACGGCTCCTGGTCCTGGCAGCGGTAAGATGGCCACCTGTCTCTCACAACTCTATAATGAGAACAAGCGTGGTATCCGTGCTGGTTATGCCAAGTTCGAGACCTTCCCCGTGTGGAACCTGCCCTTGAAGCATCCTGTGAATATCGCTTATGAGGCTGCTACGGCTGATCTCAACGATGTAAACATGATCGACCCATTCCATCTGGAAGCATACAACAAGACGGCTGTGAACTACAATCGCGACGTAGAGATCTTCCCCGTTCTGAATGCGCTCTTCGAGGGTATCTATGGTGAGAATCCCTATAAGTCGCCAACGGATATGGGTGTGAACATGATTGGTTTCTGCATCTCTGACGATGAGGTATGCTGCAAGGCATCGAAGGACGAGATTATCCGCAGATTCTATACTGCCACCAACAAGATGGCGGATGGCGCTGATAACGAGAGTGAGGTGAATAAGATCCGTATGCTCTTCAATCAGGCGAAGATTACAACTGCTTTCCGTCCTGTTACCACAGCAGCCTACGAAAAGAAAATCGAGAGTGGTCATGATGCTGCTGCCATCGAACTTGAGGACGGCACCATTATCACTGCCAAGTCAACACCTCTGTTGGGATGTAGCGCTGCCCTGCTGCTCAATGTGATGAAGTATCTGGCAGATATCGATCACGAGGTAAAACTGATTCCGCAGAGTCTGATCGAACCCGTTCAGAAGACAAAGATTGAATACTTAGGTGGTAAGAACCCCCGACTGCATACGGATGAGGTGCTCGTAGCCCTCTCTGTACTCTCTAAGGATGATGAGAACTGTCGCCTTGCACTGGAACAATTGCCCAAACTTCGTGGTTGTCAGGTGCATACCACTGTGATGCTTTCTGAGGTGGACCGTAAGATCTTCAAGAAGTTGGGTTGTGGACTGACCTGTGATCCTGTGAAGAAAAAGTAAAGTAGCGTGGCAGAGGTCATCCGTCAGCGTCTGAACGACTCCCCCATCGCAAGATGGACCGTACTCTTCATCGTGGCTACAGCCATGATGATGGGTTACTTCGTCAACGATGTGATGTCACCACTCGAGGCACTGTTGGAGATGCCAAAGGCTGAGGGTGGTCTCGGATGGACCTCAAGCGACTACGGATTCTTCTCTGGCTCTGGCAGTTTCATCAACGTATTCCTGCTGATGGATTCTCGACAAGATGGGCATCCGTTTTACAGGCGTACTGGCTTGTTCGTTGATGTTTCTTGGTACGCTGCTGAAATATTACGCTGTCACGACTGATTTCGGCACTTCAAGCGTTGCCTTCTTCGGAACCCAACTACCCACCTCTGCGGCTTGGGCATCTTTCGGCTTTGCGGTCTTCGGTGTCGGCTATGAGATGACTGGCATCACAGTATCCAAGGCAATGGTACGTTGGTTTACAGGTCATGAACTCGCGTTGGCTATGGGTATCCAGTTGGCAATGGCCCGTCTGGGAACCGCTGCAGCCTTGAGTATCTCAGCACCTGTAGCCCGCCATTTCACCCTCTCCACACCCTTATTGGTAGCATTGGCTTTCCTCATCATCGGCTTGTTGGCGTTCCTTGTCTTCTGTGTCATGGACCGCAAGTTAGATAAGAATGGACAAGGGATGGAAGAGAATAGTTCTTCTTCCGATGAATTCCGCTTCTCCGATATCATCGTCACCCTCCGCAACCCAGGCTTCTGGCTGATCACCATCTTCTGCGTACTATTCTACTCCGCCGTCTCTCCCTTCCTGAAGTTCTCCACCAAACTGATGGTGATCAAATATGGTGTGGATCCGGATATCGCAGGATTCTTCTCGTCGATTGCGCCTTTCGGCACGATCCTGATGACCCCACTCTTCGGATTGGTCTTCGACCGTTTTGGGCGTGGTGTCACCCTTGTCATCACAGGTGCCCTGATGCTGACGGCTGTCCACTTCGGCTTCTCACTGCCCATGCACAGCAGTGCCATTGCCATCGCCCTGATGGTGGTTCTCTCCATCGGCTATTCCCTGGCACCAGCAGCCCTCTGGCCCTGTGTTCCCAAGATCATCCCCTTGAAATGTCTGGGTACTGCCTACTCCATGATATTCTTTATCCAGAATTTTGGTCGTGCCATCATCCCGATGTTCGTAGGTCGTGCCAACGAGACTGATCCCAGTTACACCACATCGATGCTCATCTTTGGCTTCACCGCCTTAGGTGCTGCCCTCACTGCCATCGTGATGCTCTATACCGATCGCAAGAAAGGTTACGGTCTCCAACTCCCGAATATCAAGAAAGCGTAATCACCAACGGAAACGAACGACTAACGGCAGGTGATCACTGTAGCCTGGTTGGTACCGTGGACCGTTGTAAGTACGGCGGGGACGATAGCCGCCATAGCGTTTTTCCTCTTCAAGCAGGAACTCTGGAGCGTGGATGAAAGCAGCGCCCACCTTATTAGATATAGATGGGGAGCCAAGGATATGATCGATACTTTCCCACTGACCTTTATAGCGATAAGTGCCGTGAACACCCTTGGGTGCTGAAGCCTCTTTTGTCAGATTCAGGATGTCATGTTGTTCTATCTGCTTGATAACCAGACTCTCATCACCATCGTTAAAGTCGCCTGCAATCAGGATCTTAGGTTCCGATGTTACGGCTTGAATGGAATCGATCGACTGGCAAAGACGGTCTGCTGCTGCCTGACGGAAAGGACGACTGTATTTCTCGCCCCCAAAACGACTGGGGAAATGAACCACAAAGACATGGAGCGTGTCGCCAGAAACCGTCTGTCCACAAGCATAGAGAATATCACGGGTTGGGCGCATCCGTTCTACTGGTGTCACTCGAATGGAATAACTACGGATGGGGGCAAACGTAAAAGGTGAATAGAGCAAGGCCACATCGATACCACGCAGATCTGGCGAGTTCGTCATCAGATACTCATACCCCGCATTGCGTAACAAGGAACGCTTTGTCAAATCATTGAGCGTCGAATCATTCTCAACTTCGCAGAGGGCAATCAGATCAGGGATCCCGTCTTCAGAACACGACAGCAGTTCCTGGGCGATATGGTTCACTTTGCGCCAATAGCGCTGTTTCGTCCAGTGGCGCGTTGCTTCAGGCAGATATTCCGTATCGTCCTTGCCTTCGTCGTGATGGTAATCGAAGAGATTCTCGCAATTCAGTTCGACAAAGGTAAGCAGCCCTGAGAGCAGAAGCGTTAAGAACATTGACGTTTGATTTTCCAGCCGATCGACGCCACGAAGATACTCATCAACGGCGAGAGGTAGTTAAAGAAGCAATATGGCAGATAGGTCAGCGTGGCCACACCCAGTACCGTACTCTGTGTCAGACCACAGGTATTCCAAGGAATCAGCACTGACGTCACGGTGGCACTATCCTCACAACTTCTACTGAGCAGACGGGATTCGTAGCCCCGTTCACGATACGTATCCTTGAACATCGAACTGGCCAGCATGATCGACAGGTACTGATCCGCCATTGCAATGTTACAGAAAAGCGACGTGCCGACAGTAGAGGCTACCAACGAGGCCGTACCTCTGGCAAAGCGCAGCACAACACGCATCAGATCCTGCAACTGACCCGTCGCCGTAAGGGCACCGCCAAAGGTCTGGGCACAGATGATCAGCCAGATGGTGGGCATCATACCCGACATGCCACTGGTGTGTACCAGTTCGTTCAGCATGGGGATACCCGTCTCGATGTCAGTACTGCCATAGCACACCTGCATCATACCTTTATAATGAGTCAGCAACCCTTGTCCTGCCTCACCAGAGATCTGCTGGATGAGATGCGACTGAACCAGCAGGGCAACGATGACTGCCAGGAAGATCGCCAGGAACAGCACCACCATCGAGGGCCAGCGACGGGCAATCATCACACCCGTCATCACAGGCACCAGCAGGAGCCAGGGTGAGATGACAAACGTGCGCTGCAGTCCCTCCATGAACTCTGCCACATTGCCATGCCCCGACACATTCATCGTGAAACCTGCTACCAGGAAGATCAGGATAGAGATGGTGAACGTGGGCACCGTGGTATAAAGCATATAACGGATATGGGTGAAGAGCGGCGTACCTGACACACTCGAGGCCAACACCGTGGTATCTGAAAGCGGCGAGAGTTTATCGCCAAAATAGGCACCCGTGATGATCGAGCCGGCTATCCAACCGTCGTCGAAACCATGTGCCTTGCCGATACCCATCAGCGCCAGTCCGATGGTAGCGACAGTGGTCCATGAGGAGCCGATCATCAGACTGACAAGGGCACAAAGCAGACTACTGCTGACGAGGAAGATCTCAGGTCTTATAATCTGCATGCCATAATAGATCATCGTCGGCACGATGCCCGACACCATCCACGTACCTCCGATGGCACCAATCAATAACAGGATGATAATGGCGGGCGTACAACTGGAGATCTTATCCGTGATCTCCTTTTCAAGATTCTCCCACTCCAGGCGCTTTGAGAAGTGACCAACAACCACACTCACGGCCGAAGCCACCAGCAACGACACCTGCGAGGCACCATCCAATGTTGCGTTACCAAAAACGGCAACGCAACATGTGATCAGTACGATCAGTACCAGGAATGGGATGAATGATAACATTTAGCAGACCTTTTCGAGTCGCTTCATCATCGCGAACATGAAGATGGCAGCCACGAGGCAGACACCCAGGAACACGCTCCAGCAGATCCAGAGGGGAACGGCACCCCAGAGCAGACCACCGACGACAACGAGTTGGTTACCAATAGCCGTAGCCACGAACCAGCCACCCATCATCATACCCTTATACTTGGGAGGAGCCACCTTCGA
>ONNY01000156.1 GCA_900319305.1 uncultured Prevotella sp. | reverse complement strand
GACCTCAAAGTTCTATTGCAAGACCAACTTCGACATGGCCGAAATCAAAGCCGAGGAAGAGGATTATGCCAATTATCCGCTCCCCATCGCCTACGATTTCAAGTCCGTCGATGCCCGCGAGCGTATCTTATATATGAACTACAATCGCGTAAAAGCCGATGTTGACAGCCTAATTCTTGAAGTTGAACAGGAGTTCAAAAAATAGGATAAGCCCCGGCTTGCTCATTTGCAGGTCGGGGATTTGTTTATCTAATTTTTGGATATTTCCCGCATTTATACAAACCTGCAGACATGATCCACGGCAATGTCGGAGAAGCCGAAGGCCTCGGCCTTGGTCATGCGACCGCTGGCCACTTCGGCTACGGTATCAACTAGTTCGCTGCCCATCTGAACAATGGTTCTTTCGCCCCTCAACACGGCACTGAGGTCAACGTCCATGTTGTCCTCCATCATGCGGTAAGTGCGCTCGTTGGCAGTCACCTTCAGCACGGGAGCGATGGCATTGCCCGTAGGTGTGCCCCTGCCTGTGGTGAAGACGATGGCTTGACAGCCGGAGGCCACCATCGACGTGACACTGGCTATGTCAAAGCCTGCTGTGTCCATCACAACGGCACCTTTCCTTGAAGGACGTACCGCCTGCTGAAGCACTTCGACGATGGGGCGGGTTCCACCCTTGCGGATGCAGCCCAAGCTCTTCTCTTCGAGCGTGGATAGTCCACCTGCCTTGTTGCCAGGTGTGGGCTGTCCGGCACGACAATCCTGTCCAGCAGCAGAGAGATGGGCCTCGTACTCACGGCACACTTCAATAATCTGATTGTGAATCTCCGTCGTGGCGGCACGCTTGGCAAGTATGTGCTCACCGCCAATCCATTCTATCGACTCGCTCATTACCGTCGTGGCACCCATATCGACGAGGATGTCGCTCATCTCACCGACTGAAGGATTGCTGGCGATACCCGATGTAGCATCGCTTCCACCGCACTCGATGCCGATATAGAGTTCTGAGGCATCGAAGAGTTCCTTCTGCTGCGAACCTGCCTGCTGGGCCATCTCGCGAGCAGCACGGGTAGCCTTCTCGATGGTTTTTAGCGTGCCACCCTCCTCCTGGATGCCAAATGATATGACGGGCTTACTGGTCAGACGCTCAATCTTCTCCTTTAGTTTCCGATGGGGGACGGTCTCGCAGCCCAGACCGATAATCACCACGCCATAAACGTTGGGATGGCAGGCAAAGCCCGTCAGCACCTTCTGACTCATGTCCGTATTGGCCTGTACGTCGGAGCAACCTGTGTTGAACACGATGTTCACCGCCCCACGAATCTGACTGGCCACGATGCGGCATGACTCACTGGCGCAGACGCAAGTAGGCAGAATCAGGATATGGTTACGGATGCCCGGACGCCCCTCTGCACGACGATAGCCCCAGAACTGGAATTGCTTGTGCTGCTGTGGAGCAGACTGGGTAGCACACATCTGCCAGTCATCGGCAGCCAGTTCGCTGTCGTAGTCGCGCAACTCACTCTTCAGATTTTGGTCGTTTATCCAACAGCCTTTGCCGATGTTCGTTACGGTTTTACCCAGGCTCTCGCCGTATTTAATCACCTCGCAGGCTTCTGGCAAATCCACCAATGCCACCTTATGGCAGTAGGGGATGTCCTCCTCGGCCTTCAGCGTTAGGAACTCACCATCCTTCTCATAGACAACCTCCTTACCTTTCGCAATCTCTGCCACCGTAGTTACCACGTTGTCGGCAGCGTTCATCAGCAATGCATTTACCTTCGTCATATTCTCATTCCGTTGTTTAATGGCACAAATATACGAAAAATGCTTCAGTTATCGCTTACTTCCCATCAATTAAGCGTTTGTTTTTATGCTAAATTAGTTAAATCACGCTTGATTACAATAAATTTTGGTTATCTTTGCATTCCGATTGTAATAGTACGAAGATAGATGAAACAACAATATGCAAGGGTAACACTGGAAATGCCCGAAAACGAAGATAAGAAATCCCTCCATCAGGAGCTGACATACGAGATTGAGAACCGCGACATCAACGACGAATACACTGTGAAATTCTAATCACGCGGCAATGACGGAAGACGAAAGCAAGAAGATACGGGTAGAACTTGACCACGAACAAAAGGTTCTTCGCCTTGGCTGCTGGTTCTATGACCTCAAAGGGGTTCTGATAGCAGAAGCCACAGATGAGGACAAGGAAAAATACCACTGTGGTAAGTTTATGACCTATCCCATTGTCGATGACGATTGGGAAGTCCGTGAAGATGATTGCATCAAAGATGGCATCGCGGATCTTGTCGTTGGCAAGAAGGGGGAAACGGTCCCCTTGTCTAAGCTCCAAGATGTTCTTGACCTCAATGCAGAAGAGCGAAGCGGTGACTATTCCGACATTCTTGTCGATGTAGAACGTCATGGTATCTCCGTTTCCAATCGTATGCAGGATAATCCGCAGGAAGAACTTCCTGAGACGATATTTCTTGAAATATACAGAATCAGGAACACGGACACATTCAGTATCTATTCTTACGAGGACGGATATTACATTCCTCGCAGGGATTGCCATGTAGGGAAAGACGGTAAACTGTATCAGGGTACAAAAGAGAACGAGAATGAGAATAGCCAATATCGGCAGATTGTCTATCAGATTGCAGAAGATGTCAATTGTATCTCTTGGTTCTTCAATAAGAAGAATCTGAGAGTTCGCTGCTTAAGGGCCAGATATCATGATGAATTGCAAAACGATGACCTTAGCATACCCGATGATTGGCATATAGCTATCAAGACGCTGGAAGATGACATTAACAGCGAAATAGCACAGATGCGTGAAGAGTACGCTGATGACTATTTCCATGGTAAACGACCAATTGTATAAGTATGGCAGAGGTAAAACAAGATAAAATACAGGCCTTTCTTCAGTTGGCACGCGATGCTGTCAAGCAGAAAGACTTTGAGACCGCCACTGACCATCTTATCTCTGTCTTTCAGCAGGACAGGAACAACAGTGAGGCCTTTGGCATCATGGGCGACGTGGCATTATCTAAGAAAGACCTCACCACAGCCGAAGGCTACTATTTCCGTCAGCTTGAATTTGCTCCTCAAAGCTATGATGCCCACATAAATTTGGGGCGGTTGTATTGGGAGCGTACAGAGTACGACAATGCCATCAATGAGTTTAAGACGGCCTTGCAGCAGGATCAGGAACACGCCCATGGCGACCCGTATCTGTATCTGGCATCCGTCTATCTGGGACTCGGACAATACGAAGAAGCATACGAATGGCTTTACCGGCTTGTCTTTGAGGTCAAGGCCGAACAGCCACAATCCGATAGGGATTTTTACAACCAGGCGTATTATGGTGTTTCCTTCACCATCTGCCAGAATATGTCTATCAACGAGCTTGACGACCTCATTGAGCAGATAGAATCCAAATATAACGTCAGCATAACGACCCATCTCGTCGTTAATCCTGATGCTCCGCTGATGCCGTTCCGTAAGACAGACGAGCAGAGTTATGAGATTGACTATGACCTCGACTCCAACGACAAATGCTATGAGGTCCTGAGTTCATTGGTATTATTGGATAACTATCTTGGAGGAGAGCATTTCGACTTCCATCATTTCTTGGTGCCTACTGACAACGGAAAGGACGAATTTGCAGAAGCGGTTAGGAATACGATGGCCCCAGACTCAACGCTGTCTTTGTCCGATTTGCTCGACTACCTAGTGTTGGATATACGAACCAGTTTGATTCGTATTTATACGGATGAAGCCATGCACAATACGCCTGAGTTCAAGAAATACCGCCCCATACAATGGCTCGGTATGGGAAATGCCATTTCTCAATCATTCGGCTACATCAAGAAGCTGGAGCGTATTCATGCCCCCCAACTTGTCATCTACGTCCACAGGGTGCTGTTGTACTTGAAGTCGGTACAACTCTATGAATACTTCAAGGCCTGCGACAAGAGGATTGATTTCCAGTCAGGATTCAACGAGCACAAGATGGGATGCGCCATCTATAACAACCATGTGAATATGAAGGATTCGGCGAAGCGCAGGGACTGGTCGGCATTTTACCGTTCATTTATCAACCAGATCTGCCCTCCCCTCCGATATTATGTAAAACTGGAAGAGATTTAGTTACAAAACCAGCAGCAGTTGTGCGATGCCAAAGCCCAAATAGGTGCCGATGGCATAGCCGAAGAGACCTACGGCAATACCAGGACCGATGACTGCCTTGTTGCCCAAAGCACTACCCATGACGGGAGCGAAGGGAGGCGAACAGATAAGCGAAATGCTGGTGGTGAGTGTGGTGTCGGTATCGATGCGGAAGATGACACTCAGCAGTATGTGGAACAGCAACGAGCCGAGGGTGGCAACGGTGATAAAGAGGAAGATGTCGGGGTTGACATCGGTGAGTGTCTTCAGGCTCACCTGCGAGGCCACAGCAACGCTGAAGATTAGGATGAAGAATGTGCCAGCCTCGAACGTGCGTTTCAGGCTACGCACCTTGGGATGCAATGATGAGAGAATGGCCAGCAGACTGATGCCCAGAATAAAAATGCTCTGGAAGGCTGACTTGGGGAACAGGCTCGCGATGCCTGCACCAAGGGCAATGATACCGATGGTGAGCAACAGGCTCCGTCCGAGGTCTTTTAGATTGTCCTTGCGAAACAGTCCCATGAACAGTTCCTCTTCATGATTTTCCACCTTGATGTTTTTGTCCTCCACACTCTTGTCATCTTTGAAGTCCGGCATGAACAGCCGCAGTAATCGTTTGCCGAAGATGATGACGAAGAACAGATAGACGGCACTCATCACTGTGCTATAGGCCGAGGTGAGGATATACGTCGCATCGTCCACGCCAAGGGCAATCTTCAGCGAAGCCAGATTGGCATTGCCGCCTGTATAGAGGCCCGTCAGCATACCGCCGATATGGGCAAACAGCGTCGGGTCGCTCTGCCCGTAAAGCCAGAATCCCACGACAATCGCCAAGGCACAGCCCAACAGTCCGAAGATAGTACTCTTGATAAAACTTGGAGCCAGTCGCGCCCATGCCTTCAGGTCTGCCGAAAACAGCAACAACGGAATGGCAAAAGGTATGGCTGCCGATGCGACAGCCGTCTGCACACCGTGCATCTCCTCCGTGTCAGGAATCAGTCCCGTCAGTCCCAGCGTACAACCGATGACGTAGGCGATGATGATACTCCCCACTTTCCTAAGCACCGCGCTCTTATACGTGAGCCACAAGATGCCGAGCGGTGCCAGCAGACAAATGAGAATAACTACGATTTGCATGGACTATAAGAATAAATCATCCAATGTAACCTCCTGATTCACATCCTTCGAATGTTCGTTATGTGTCACACCGTTTGTCGTAATCATCACCAGCTGGACGGAATGGGTCTTCGTGTGCTGCTTGCAATGGAGGAAAGCATCAATCTTGTTGGCCAACTCTGACTCGTACGACTTGTCGATGATGAAATCATGCTCGCTGAATTTCATCTCGCAGATGTAGTCAGTGCGCTCACCCTTCCATTCCAGCACAAGGTCAATCTGAGCCGTCTTCCCGTTTCCAGCAGTAGTTGCGGTTGATGGTGGCGATTCGCAGCTTGTCCTTTATCTGTGGCAGATGCTCAATGCAAAGCATCTCAAAGGTATTGCCAGCCCACGAATAGAATTTCGGGGTGCGCTGTATGGTTCTCCAATTACCGGCATCAGCACCTTTCCCGTGGATGAAGTGAAGGTAGAACATGGAAAAGAAGTCTTTCAGTTGATAGACCCCTCCCAGTTCAATGCCTACAGCTTCAGCCAGCTCACGGCGTGTCATACCGTAGAACTTCGTGCCGAGTGCCTTGACGATATCCACATACCGCTCCGAGGTAGCATACAGACCGGCATATACGTCTTTGAACTCTTGGGCAATCATGGTATCCTTGAAGAAGAAGGTATCGATATTCTCCGACAGGTTCTTCTCATTGTCTATTCGGTCAAGATAATAGGGTATGCCGCCGAAGGCCATGTAGGCAATGGCCATTTCATAGCGGGACAGATGGAATCCACGACTTTGAAAGTACATCTCACATTCCTTCAGCGTGAAAGGCAGCAACCTCATGGTTTCCGTAATTCTACCATGCAGACCGCCGTAGTCCCGGATGACGTTATCAAGCATCCAACTGGTAGCGGA
>ONNY01000017.1 GCA_900319305.1 uncultured Prevotella sp. | reverse complement strand
ACCACGCAAAACATTCGTTACATCACCATACAGACCCTGTACATACTCAGAAGCGTTGGAAAGACCCATACCATCCTGATTTGAGTGAGAATAAACAACACTGGTTTGGAATTTAATGAATTTCGTCTCCATAGTGTTGTTCACACGGGCAGAGAAACGCTCATAGTTTGGACCAGCACCTTCCAACGTACCTTTCTGCTTGAAATAATCCAAAGACACATTATAAGTATTATGTGCGCCACCTCCGCTAAGATTGATGTTATGGTTCTGGCGGGTACCCGTCTTAAACACCTCCTTAAACCAGTCGGTATTAGTATTATCCTGGAATCTGTAAATGCCATTACCAAGATCGCTGTATCCACCAGGCAGCGGGGTTCCCGAATTCTTGGCAGCCTGACCTAGATAGGTACTATACTGATCAGCATTCATCACATCATACTCACTCTTGCTAATGAGGTCAACACCAAAGTAGCCCTTATAATCAACCTTCAATGGCTGATCCTTTTTACCACCCTTGGTTGTGATGATTACCACACCATTAGCAGCTCGAGAACCGTAGATGGCACCAGCAGAAGCATCCTTCAGCACCTGGATGGTCTCAATGTCGTTTGGTGAGAAGTCACGGATGGTTGTACCCATGGGCACACCATCAATCACATAAAGAGGAGCTGTGCTACCGAATGAACCGATACCACGGATTCTAACAGATGGATCGGCACCAGGCTGTCCGTCAGAAGTAATCTGTACACCGGCGACCTTACCTTCCAGCATGGAGGAAATGTTAGAGTTTGAGGTGCGCTTCAGCTCTTGAGCATCCACAATAGATACAGAACCTGTCAAATCGGCCTTTTTCTGAGTACCATAACCCACAACAACCACTTGCTCGAGCATCAGCGCATCTGATTCCATCTCGATCTTTTCAATCACAGCACGTCCACGTACGGCAATTTCACGATCCTTGTAACCCACATAGCTCACTACGAGCGTCGCATTAGAAGGTGCATCGATAGAGAAATTACCGTCGAAGTCGGTAATGACACCCGTCTGGGCACCTTTCAACTTAATTGTTGCACCAATGAGTGGTTCCCCATCTTGGTCCACAACCTGACCCGTGACCTTGATGGTCTGCTGGGTCACAGATGCCATAGCAGGAACTGGGTAGGTAGAAAAACCTCCCATCACACCTAACATGAGCATCGCAGAGAATAATACTTGTTTTCTCATTGTTAATTGTTTTAAGTTTAAATTTTGAACGAGTTAGTTTATTAACTTTGCTGCAAAAGTAGGTATATATTCCTATAGCAAGGTGGACAAAACGATTTATAAAGGGGATAATATGATTTTTGTCCTCCTAGACACATTTTATCCACCTCTTGAGATAAATCAAGACCTATTCTTGAGGTAAATCAAGAAAATGAACTTGGACTTGTTCCAAACATTTTGGTAAAACAACGCGTAAAATACTTCGGATCATTAAAGCCCACCGCATAGGCGATTTCTGTAATATTGCGGTTGCCTGTCTTAGCAGAGAGTAGTTCTTTTGCCATATTCAATCGATAGTTACGTATGAACTGCCCCGCAGGGAGTCCCACTTCAGCATTCAGATGCTTACTGACGACCGTACGACTCATGCCTAGGGCATCACAGAACTCCTGAACACCAAACTCAGAGTTCATATAGTTGGCTTCCATCACCGACATCACCCTTTCCATAAAGGGTTTTGTACTCTTCAGTACTTCTTCCTTATCGGCTTCCACACTCTTTGACACGCTTTGCTTATAACGCTGTTGGTTGTCGAGGATATTCTGAATACGTGCCTGAAGTTTGCGTGGATCATCGGATTCTTGGAGCACCTTCCTGATGGGATTCAACAACTGTTCAGCCTCAACACGCTTCAAGTGACTCGCCCACCTATTATATATATAAATGACCAGTATCACAAAGAGGATACTTAACAGGACACGGAACCACCAACTTTTCCAGAAAGCAGGTACGACAACCACCTCCACTGATATGATCTCATCCTCACCAATGGTCTGTAACGACTGATACCTGACCTCAAAAGTATAGGTTCCAGGAGGGAGCGCACTATAACGAACTGAGTGCATACCAGGTTTCAATAAGGTCCAGTCATCATCAAAACCCTTCATCCGATAACTATAAAGTCCTTGGCGCTCATGACCGAAATCGAGGGCAGAGAATGAGATTGAGAAAGAGCGGTTGCTCTCTTTCAATGTAATGGTCTTCGCAATGGAGATATCCTGATCCAGATAGTCACTACCTGCCAAGACGTCCTGATTATCAACCATCAGACTGGTAAAAACCAGATGTCCCTGATAATGGTGGTCAGTATTCTCACCAGTCACCTCAATCAATCCCCCCTCAGTACCAAGATAGATTACGCCCGCAGCATCACTAATGGCAGAGTTCCAATAGAAATGGGGATTAATCAGGCCATCGTATTGAGAATAGTTAGTGAAGGCATGGAGTTTGGGATCATAGACAGACAACCCGTTTTGAGTAGTCACCCATAAACGGCCATTACGGTCTTCAGCAATACCCTTGACGCCATTATAGACCAAACCATCCGCCTGTGTCAGTACCTCAAAGTGTTCTTCTCCTTTTTCATCAACAACCCTACGATAGAGACCGTAGCCGTTGCTGCCCAGCCATAGTGTTCCATCGCTGGCCTCACAGAAAGAAGAGATCTTATCCACAATTTTGGATTGTGGATCATTCAACAGATGGATGATAGCACGATTCTGGAATTTCCCATCCTTATGAGACTTGAGGTCAACAATACGGACGCCCAAAATACAGCCCATCCACAGATGACCATCACGAGTGACAATCGAACCTATACAGCCTCTGACATTCTGGCAACCATCAAAAGGCTCCTCCATCTGGCGTGTCTTAAAACGATAAAAAAACATACCGTCATTGCTGCCAATCCACAATCCATCATTAATCGGGTCGTAGGCAAGCGCTCCTATGAATTTAGTCAGTCGGACATATTCCTCTGGCAAATCCAAAGGGGTTATTATCTGAGGAGATTTCATATCAAGCAGACAAATGCCACCACCCCACGTACCAACCCATAAGCGTCCATGAGCATCAGCAACCAATGCGGACACACTATTGTGAGACAAGCCTGAATTGGACTCGGTATAATGTGTAAAAGCACTTTCACCGCTTGCCTTGCGATTCAGGCCTCCCTCAACCGTTCCCACCCAAAGTGTCCCGTCAGGCTCAGCATACATGGCATTCACAGGGTTGGGTGAAAGCGAAATAGGATTTGAGGAATGGACATAACTCTTCAACAGAAGTTGACGGGGAGAGAGTCGCACCACACCACCCGACTCTGTGCCTATATAGATGAGTCCTTTGTTGATCAGCAGACAATGAATGAAATCGTTCTTCAAAGGAGGATCACTAGAACTATTCCATACAGAAAACCTGTCTGTCTTGTCATCATAGATATTCACACCATAAAGAGAACCTACAAGAAGCGTGTTATCCGGCATCAGCGCAAGACTGGAAAGGAACTCGTGTGAGGGCATACCCTCTCCCTCACCATAGCGATAAGCATCTAATTGATTCTGGAAGGGATCATATCGGAACAAACCGCGATTGGTGGTCAACCACACAACATTACCACGTTTAAGGATGTCCGTTATATAATAACCAAACAGTGGGTGCAACTGTGGTGATATCTCCTCCTTGACAAGTCGCCCGTTTTTCTCCACTAAGCGATACAGACCATGATCAATACCAATCCATGGCTTACCATTGCCATCAACATCAACCAAACAGACATCAGGTGTATTACCAATATAACGATAAGAACAAGCATGATCGATCTGGCCATCCTCACTAAATGACAATAAGGTCACCTCACTGATAGTAACCAGCCATATTCTACCCAAAGCATCAGCATAAACCTTCACACCTGGCTGAGAAAGCAATTTGCCGATATCTCCATTTTTTGTTTTAGGTACCACAGGTAGCATGGTACGGAGATCGATCACATTGGTTCCTTCGTCAAATGAGACCCAGAGTCTTTTAAAACGGTCTTCAGTGATACTCTTACATGATAGACTTTTGAGCGCCAACACTGGCTGCATCATCCCATAGCCGTCATATCGCACCAAACCGCCACCGTATGTGCCAACCCAGAAAAAACCATTAGAATCCGTATACAGCGCACTGACATTGTTATGAGGAAGGCCGTTGGAAAGGTCTAAATAGGACTGGTTATAACGCTCCGTCAAGAGGTTCCCACTACTGAAACAAGTCAGCGAGAACACTAGCAAAATTACAACTCCTACGAAACGTCTCAACATAAGAAAAACTCTTTTAATACTTGAAACTGCTGCCGCCTACGAACTCGCGCATGATGCTCGTGGGCGGTATTTCCTTGTCGCTGATGGGGATGAAGTAGTGGATGAACTTCAACAGGCGATGGGCCTCCGCATACTCGGCACAGTTCTTCGGCACCGAGGAGAGGATGAGTTCGGCATGGGTGCGCAATACGGCAAATTCGATGTTGAGTGCTGAATTGAACATCACATCGGCTGTTTCCTGATAAGGGAAAATCCACTGCTCTTCGGCTTCACACACATTCTTCCACTGACTGATGGTCTCACGGGCGGTATAGGCACCCTTGTTGTAGTCGCGGATGATGCGGCGCAGGAGGCGGTTGTCCTGCGTGGGGATCCAGTTGTGGTCGTCGAGGGAGATGCTGGTCAGGGCGGATATATATATCTTGTATTTCAGTTTGTCGTCGATGCCTGAAGTGAGTAAGGGGTTCAGGGCGTGGATACCCTCGATGATCAGCACATTGTCGTTCTTCAGTTGGAGCCGTTTGCCATTATACTCGCGCTTACCCGTCACGAAGTTGTACTCCGGCACCTCCACCGTCTCACCGTTCATCAGGCGCGACAGGTGGTCGCCCAGGAGTTTGTAATCGACGGTCTCGATGTTATCGAAGTCATACTGTCCGTTAGGCAGTTTCGGCGTATCCAGACGGTTCACGAAGTAGTCGTCGGTAGAGAAAGAGAGAGGACGGAGTCCACAGGCGAGGAGTTGCACTGACAATCGTTTGCAGAAGGTGGATTTACCAGAACTGGAGGGACCCGTGATCAGCACGAGTTTGATGGGATCCTTCTCCCGATGGAAGCGGGCATCGATCTCTTCGGCGATCTTCACGATCTTCTTCTCCTGCAGGGCCTCGGAAACCTGGATCAGTTCCGAAGCATAGCCTCGCAGGATGGCCTTGTTGACATCACCGGCATTCGAGAGGCGCATGATGATATCCCAGCGCACCTTCTCGGCAAACACCTCATAAGTGCGGGGCTGATCCACCCGTTCTGCCAGCACCAGGGGATTGTGCTTGTCGGGCACCCGCAACAACAGGCCGTCCTGATAGCGCTCCAGTCCCCACACCTTCAGATAGCCTGCGGAGGGCACGAGCGGACCATAGTAGTAATCCACGGTGTCGCCCAGGGTGTAATAGTCGGTATAGACCTGTCCGCTGGTCTCCAGGAGTTTCACCTTATCGGTGAAGCCGCGCTCTCGGAACACTCGGATGGCCTCTTCCGTCGTGGATTCCGTGCGACGGAACGGCATGTCGGCATCGATGATCTCCTGCATGCGGGTGCAGACACGTTTCACATCGGCATCGGTGAGGGGCTCGCCTGAACGCTTCTTAAAATTACAATAGTACCCGCGCGCGAGGGGATGTTCGATGAAGAGTTTGCTACCGGGGAAGACATCGCTCACCGCCTTGTAAAGCACAAAGCAGAGCGAGCGTACATAGACACGACGCCCAGAGCCATCGCTGGCATCGATGAACTCCACATCACGGTTGTTGAACAGGCGGAACTTCAGTCCCTGCGACGCATTGTTCACCTTCGCCGACACCACAGGATAGGCCATATGCAACTCGTCGGCATAGGCCTGATAGACCTCTACCAGCGAAGTTCCCTCCGAGAAGGACTTGGTGATGCCGTTGTTCTTGCAGCGTATCTGGAGCATAGACGTCAGCGTTTGTCAGCAATCTTACGGAAGCTCTGCAGTTTCTCACCGAAGCAGAGGTCACCACAGTCACCGAATCCAGGTACGATATACTTGTGCTCGTTCATGCCCTGGTCGATGGAGGCGCACCAGATGGTGGCATCGTCGGGGAGCGCTTCCTTTACCATCTCGATACCCTCAGGGGCAGCGATGATGCAGCACACGTGGATCTTCTTCGGCTTGCCCGACATGAGCAGGGCCTCGATGGCTGCTGCCATCGAACCACCCGTAGCCAGCATGGGGTCGGCGATGATGAGCGTCTTGCCCTTCACGCTGGGGGCTGCGATATAGTCGGCATGGATGCCCACCTCGGTATGCTCGCGGTTGATATACATACGGAAGGCAGACACATAGGCATTGTCGGCACGATCGAAGATGTTGAGGAATCCCTGATGGAAGGGCAGTCCGGCACGAAGCACGGTACCGAGTATGATATCGTCTTTCGGCAACGGAATCTCCAGGGAGCCAAGAGGTGTCGTCACGGTCTTGGGCTTATAGTCGAGCCGCTTAGACACTTCGTAGGCCATCAACTCACCGATGCGCTCTACATTATGACGGAATGTGAGACGGTTTTTCTGGTAACTCTTATCACGGAGTTCTGACATGTACTGATTGATGATACTGTTCTGTTCTGAGAAATTAATAACTTCCATTTTGTCACATTTTAAGTTTGTTTGGGTGCAAAAATAAGAAAAAAAAACAAAAATCATGGCAATTTACAAAAAAAATACGTAACTTTGTCCCCGCATAACCGACTAACCATGATTCGAAGGCTGCTTTACCTAACCATTATTACAGCCATAATCTGTAGTGCATGCACCAATCGTAAACCTAATTACGTGATTGGTGTATCTCAATGTACTGAGGATATCTGGCGCGACTGGCAGAACTCAGAGATGATCCTTGAGAGCATGCTTCACGACGGTGTGGAGTTGCGTTTCAAGGCAGCCCGTGATGACTCCAAACGACAGATCGAGCAGATCGACAGTCTCGTGGAGAGCGGCATCCAGTTGCTCATCGTAGCCCCGAACCAGTTGGCCTCCGTGACCCCAGCCATCAACCGCGCCTATGATAAAGGCATCCCCGTGATTGTGTTTGAACGCAAGACCGACTCCCCCAAATATACCGCCTTCGTCAGTGCCGACAATTACGAGATCGGCCGCATGATGGGCGAATATGTGGAGATGCGCCTGAAGGGAAAGGGACGTGTTTTGGAGATCCTTGGTCTGAAAGGTTCCTCGCCTGCTGAGGAACGTCATAAGGGCTTTATCGATGCCTTGAAGGGTTCAGAGATAGAGATCGTAGCATCCCTGCAGAGCGACTGGACGGAGGAGAAGGGCTACGAGACGGTGAAGAACTATACTGGCAACCTGGAGGACATCGACCTGGTGTTTGCCCATAACGACCGTTCGGCACTTGGTGCCCGCAGGGCCTTCATCGAAGCCAAGATCATCCCCTTGCCGCTCTTCTGCGGTATCGACGGTCTGCCTGGTCAGTACGGTGGCATCCAGATGGTGCGCGACGACATCCTCGACGCCTCGTATATCTACCCCACCCGTGGCGACCAGCTGCTGCAACTGGCACTCGACATCCTCGATGGAAAGCCGTATCCGAAGGAGACCGTGCTCACCTCAGCCATCGTGACCAGTGAAAACGCCAACGTGCTGATGCTGGAGAGCGACATGGTGGTGCGCCAGTCACAGCGTCTGACCCGTCTGAAGAATATGACCGATACCTACATGCAGCAACTCGGCACCCACAGGGTCATCTCCATCCTGGCTGCCGTCCTGATCTTCCTGTTGCTCCTGATGATCGTCGGTATCTATTACCATTACCTGCAAACCGCCCGCCTGAATGATGAGCGTAACAAGATGGAACGTGAGAAACTGGACTTCTATACCCAGGTGAGTCATGAATTGCGCACCCCACTGACCCTGATTCAGGGGCCGCTGGAGGAGTTGACAGAGACGGAAGAAGGCAAGAAGGCCAGTCGTGAGACCAGGGCCCTCTATAATATGCTGCGCCGAAACACCAACCAACTGATTGAACTCATCAACAAGATGCTTGACGTGCAGGCCACAGGCAGTCTCGACATCCTGGCCACAGACCGTCAGAGCACGGTGATGGCACCCACCCAATTAGTGCTCCCGCCAGCACCTGTGGAAGATGACGGTTCGAAAAGCACGATCCTTATTGTGGACGACAATGCCGACATCCGTACCCTGCTACGCCGCATCCTGCAAGACCGCTATCAGGTGAACGAGGCCGAAGACGGTCAACAGGGTCTTGAACTGGCGAATGAGATCGTGCCCGACCTGATTGTGAGCGATGTAATGATGCCAGTGATGAACGGTCTGGAGTTCTGCCAGCGTGTGAAGGATAACATGGCCACCTCGCATATCCCCGTCATCCTGCTCACGGCCCGTGCCCTGAGCAAGCATCAGGTGGAGGGTTATGAGAGCGGAGCCGACGGCTATATCACCAAACCGTTCTCTGCCGATGTGTTGATCGCCCGTATCGACAACCTGTTAAGGAACCGTCTGCGCCTGAAGGGACTCTTTGGCAGCGAGGAAGAGAAAGAGGTGCGCCAGACGGAAGCACCAGCAGAGGAGCCGCAGAAGAAAGAGGATAAGTTCATCATCAGATTCCGCGAGTATATCGAACAGCATATGAGCGACAGCAACCTAGGTGTGGAGACCATCGGTATGGAACTGGGTCTCTCGCGCGTACAATTATATAGAAAGGTAAAGGCGCTCACAGGTCAGTCGCCAGTAGAACTGCTGCGCACGGTCCGTCTTCACAAGGCCCGTCGTCTGTTGCAGGATTCTGTCAAGAGCATCTCGGAAGTAGCCTATGAGGTTGGATTCACCTCACCTAGTTACTTCACGAAATGTTTCAAGGATGAATTCGGCGTCAGTCCCTCCGAACTTATTTCATAAGATAAGGTGTGCATTGTCTGATGACAATGGGCAGTTCCTCGACAGTGGCCCCCTGCTCCGTGATCGTCAGTCTCACCATCGCCCCATGACGATTGAGGTCGTTACGCGGATCGAAGATGAAGTTGCCTATACTGTAGAAGATCGGTTTCCCCTGATAGGTCTCACTGGGCTGAAGGGTGTGCGTATGGTGGCATACCAGACAGTCGGCTCCGGCATCTATCAACTGACGCGCCTCATAACGCTGACGCGCCACCACCTCCACATGATTCTCCCACCCCCAGTGCAGACTGACAATGATATAGCACTGCGGATCGTCGCGCCTTAACTGGGCGATGCGCTGGCAGAGGGCTTCGATGGTCTGCTGACTCACACAGGGCTGATCCGGCAGACGGGCGAAGTTCTCAAGTGCCAACTGCAACGAGGCGATGAGCCACACCTTACGCGGATGGTCGGTGAGCAGCACGGGCGAAGCGGCCTCCGTCTGGTTCTGTCCTGCCCCGATGGGAATCATGCCTGCCTTGAAGATCTGCGCCTTCGTGTCAATCAGCCCTTTCCGTCCTTGGTCGATGCTGTGGTTGTTCGCCAGATTCAGGTGGGTCACCCCATGCCGCTTCAAGTCACCCAGCCACTCGGGCTCTGCCCTGAAGATATACTGTTTGAACACAGGCGCATGAATCTTCGTAGCCGGGCACTCCAGATTGCCCACCACAGCATCGGAGGTACGGAACACGGAGTCGATCTCCGCAGAGAACAACTGGTCGATGCCCTTCTGTTCCACCACCTGGCGCACCCCGCGGTCGAGCAGGATGTCACCCGTCAGTGTGATGACAAACGAACTAACAGCCAGTACTATAGAAGAAACGTTCATTCGAATGAGGCACTTCCTTCAGGGGCACGATGATATCCTTCATCCAGTCGGGGCGACCCTCCTCCGGATCTGTCTCCATCGTCTTCTGCCATTCCTCGTCGGTCAGTCTCAGCATATCGAGGGGACGTGTGGTCTCACGGTAAGAGAGCACGGCACCACGCATCAGCCAGAGGTAGCCGTCCACCTCTACAATACAGTAGATCTCGTCGGCCTGGCCCACGCCCACATACATCACACACTTCTCGGGGTTGTTGTTGGCATTGGCGGTATAGACGTCAGCAATGAGCGCCACCTTACGGTCAGTGCCTTCGACGTCATCCCATCCCATCAGGTACATATTCTCGTCGCGTACCAAGTCGAGGGAGATATTCTCAAATGTCGCACCGATATGTTTCAGTTCATCGTAGTCGGCCTCATCTAGTTTTCTGCCAGTCAACTCACGCTCACTGACGCGCAACAGGAACTCCGCCTCCTCCCTCAGACGGGTGGTGGCATTCTCACCTTTCTCGGTGGTCAGGTGGTAACGCTTCAGCACGTCGGCAGTGGCCTGCAGCAGACTGATGGCCTTACGCCAGAACTTCACATTGGGTTCTACGTAACCCGTCACCACAGGCTCTGGGGGACCACCTCCGCCACACTCTGCCCCGAAGGGCTGCTTGGCATAGAGGATGGCATCGTGTTTCAGTTCTGCCCATGACGCCAGTGCCGCATTCAGGTCTTTCTTATGCCATTCAGGCGTGAGCATGAAGTAAGGATAACCCTTACAGGTATCGTTCACCGTCTTCAGGGCATCCATCCATTTGGTGCTGATAGTCTGTTGCCAATCGATCTCCTTCATGCGTTGCTTCATCTTACTCAGGGCAGCCACGAAACCATCCCACTGCCGGGCTTCCTGCAACTCTTCCAACAGGATGCGCTCTGCCGACTTCACTCCCATCGATGCCATCACGTCGAGACCCTTCGGCAAGGCGCGCTGGGTGGGAACATTGTCATAGTCCACCATCTCCTGCAGCACCTCACTGTCAGGCATATAGCGCTGTGGCAGGAGGTTGATCTTATACGGACTGGTGTATTCGAACTTCGGACGGATACGCGTCTGCTTCTGAGCCAGTGCCTCGATCTCACTACGCAACTGAGCCATCGCCTTCTTGTTCTTCATCAGTTCACTGGCCTTGCGCCCCTTCATCAGTTCATACACCTGCATGATGGTGATATTGTCAGGCGCACCGAAGAGCCACGTCATGGGTTCAAACAGTTGCTGGTACAGTCCACGCATCTTGGCATCTCCCGCTGTGAGTTCAGCCAACACGAGGGCTGTCTGCAATTGTGAGGGTTTATCTGTTCCAAAGGGCACCGTCTGCAACCACATCATCGCCTTGAAGTAGGTCTTCAGCGTATCGTTGCGGGTGTAGTGACCACGCGGACGGAACAGCGGATAAGTAAAGGGAACATCGATATAGCCGAGGTATTCAGACATGGCGCCTTTCGCCGCATTCACCTTCGACACCTCGTCAGCCACCGTCCCTGCAGCACCCTTCTCGCCTTTGATCAAGGCATAGCCCACATCGAAATAAGTCTTCAGCCACTGCAGTTCGGGTGTCGTACCAGTGGTCAACTGACGTCCCCGCTCACACAACTGCAGCACCACATCGTGGAGTTTCTGTTGTTCGATGTCACGCAACAGACAGTCGAAATAGAGATGATACAGTTGCAGATAGAGATCAGTGGTCACGAAGTTGGGGAAGTTCGTATAGTCGTTGGTCTCATACACCTGGAATAGTTGGTTATGCTGAGCGGGCACGATGGCAAAGCCATTACGACCCAGTTTGTCCTTCAGGCGGGCATCGAACTCGGTCATCTGCATGGCGTTCACCACATTATCCATATTAACCCGGTGGCCACTCACACGGGGTTTGAAGTTCTGTTGCTTCAGTTCCTTCTCACGTGCCTGCAACTTATTGATGAACGCATATTCCGGCTTACTGATCTTGAAAGACATTTTAGCATCGGCCTTGTAGTAGTCATCACGCTCATAGCCCGTCATCATATCTTCCACCTTGCCCCAGCGTGCCCACATCAGCGAGTCGTACCATGAGGTACACTGGAACACGCCACGCAGGAAAGCATCGCGGAAGGGGAAGCCTTCACGGGCATAGAAACTGTTACGAAGCACGCGCAGTTCTGTCAGACTGAGTTGTGAGATGTCCTGATTCAGGTTCACACGTTTGTTCAACTGCTCCACATCGATGCCACCCTTGCCAGGCACCATCACACGTTGTGCTTTCTGTGCCGTAGCCGTCAAGACTATCAGGCACAACATGGTTACAAAAATCTTCTTCATCTTCATCCTACTTATAGTTTACGGTTCAAATATTCGTCTTGCTTCTGCCTCATCGGCATCTCTGATCAGGTAACGTTCAAAGGCCATGCCGAAGTCATCCCAACGGTATTCTGCCACCGTGAATTGTCCTTTGACATTGGTCTCCAGACTGCGCACCATCCCATCGCGGAAATGGAAGTCCTGCAGTATGCCACCCAACTTCGACCCTAACCACATCGGCCTCACCAGCCCCTCGTAGTTCTTGAATATAAAGAGCCGCCTCCCCTTCTCGGGATAAAAGCGGGTGGCCTTAATCACACCCACCAATGCCTCAATGGTCCCGTTGCCATCGACATCACCCGTCTCCATCCGATACACGGGATATGGTAGCGTCCATTGATGGGTCATCGAGTCGGTGGTCAGCATCAACAGGTAGAGACTATCGGACTTCTGCACCAGAGAAAAGGTCTGTCCCCAGCACACGACGGTCAGCATACTGACCACGATACTCAGTCCCCATCGTCGCATCATAGTGCAAAGATAAGTAAAAAAAAGTATCGCGCCAAACAATTCTGCATTTTTCGTTGAATAAAAGAACTGGTTCGTTGAAAGATTTTGGTTTGCAGACCATTTTATCCTACCTTTGCACACAAAACAATTATAATTAAACAATTAAACAAGATGAAAACGAAAATTATGATGATGCTCATCGCATCAGCGGCTGTGATGACAGCCTGTTCATCGGACGATCCGTTCGAGAATGCTTACAACTACATGGATCCGGGCATGCTAGGGCCTGGCGGTGATATGATGACTGGTGGTGCAGGCGGTGCTTCAGCCGGCACAGGTGAAATGCTCTCTTTTGAGGTTGCCCTCGACAAGAACTCTGCAGAACCCACCAGTACGGTAACAGCCTATTATCCTGAGACTGCAGATGATGTCAGCAAGCAGACTTTCGCCACACAGGTCACGATCGACATGGCTAATCCTGTTGCCAAGACCGAAAACGGTGTGGAGATTACCGTCACTAACGGACATGTCACTGCCAACCACGGTTCTACCACCGGCGTATGCTATGTGGTCAGCGGCAAAACTTCCAATGGTTCTCTGACCATTGACGGTAAGACGGACTTCATGGTCAACTTAAACGATGCCGACATCAACAACCCCACCTCTACCGCCCTCGATTTGGAGAGCAAGGGTGCCGCCTATCTGGTGCTTACGGGCACCAACAAACTGATGGACGGCTCTACTGAGGATCATAAGAGTACACTCTACAGCAAGGGCAAACTGCTTGTGAGCGGCACGGGTGCCCTCGAAGTCTATGGTGTCTATAACAACGGTATTCACAGTAAGAGTTATGTACTCTTCGAGAAAGGCATCAACCTCTATGTGAATGCAGCCAATCACGGTATCAAGGGTTCCGATGCCATCATCAACGGCGGTATCATCAATGTGGAGACCGACGGCGACGGTGCCAAAGGCATCAATTGCGACTACAACATCACCATCAATGGCGGACGCACCAATGTAATCTGCACTGGTGATGGAGAATGGGATACGGAGGAGCTGGAGACCAAGGCCTCCAGCTGTATCAAGTGTGATTCTGTCCTGACCATCAAGGGCGGTGAGGTCAACGTCAAGGCAACCGGTAGCGGTGGTAAGGGACTGAAGGCCGACTGGGAAGCCTATATCAGTGGCGGTAAGATCCGCATCATCACTACGGGTGGGCTCTATTATAGCAACGGTACGACCGAGAGCCTTGACTATAAAGGTAACACCGACAACCTCGACGATGCCTACACCTCTTCGCCCAAGGGTATCAAGATAGGTACGAAGAACGTCCATGGTGTCCTCACCATCTCGGGTGGAGACCTGATGGTACGCACCACAGGGACCAACGGCGAGGGCATCGAGAGCAAGGGCACCCTCGACATCAGCGAGGGAACGGTTATGGTCTCTGCCCACGACGACGCCATCAACTCATCTGGCGACCTGACCATCAGTGGTGGTACGGTAGTGGTAGTCGGTACGGACAACGACGGCATCGATGCCAACGGTGACATGTACCTCAAAGGCGGCACGCTCATCGCCATGGGAGCAGGCGGTGCTGAGGCAGGCATCGACATCAACGAGCAGAAGAAACTCTATATCTCCGGCACGAAGATCTTCGGTATCGGTGGGCGTGTGGATGGTTCTCTGGGTTCTACCACACAAGGAATAGTCACCACCAATGGTTCTGTGAGTGCCAACGCCACCGTGAAGATCTCAAACGGTTCCAACACCCTGGCTTCGTTTACCATGCCCCCCTACTCTTATAACAACGGTACCATCCTCGTCAGTGCACCTGGTATGGAGAATGGATCCAGTTACACTCTCTCGTTGGGTGAGTCATCCCAGACTGTCACGGCTTCAAACACAATAAACAACAGAAACTTCCGTTAATAATGTGGATGCAGAAACAGTCGAAATATGAAAATATGGCCTACGTGGCGCTGTGGGGTTTACTCTTCGCAGCGCCACTGCTGAGCCTGTATGTACGCACTACTGGCGACGATGGAATGGCGTTCAACTGGCAGGAGGCCTTCATGGTATGGCGGCGTCTGGCTGTCTTCCTGTTAATCTTCCTGGTCCATAACTTCTTTCTGGCACCCCTGCTCATCCACCGTCAGAAGCGTTGGCAGTATGTCCTGCTCACGGTCTGTATGATCGGACTGTTCACTTTCTACCAGTGCCAACAGCGCCCCCCGATGGCCCATGGTTTCAATCATGAGCCCCCACCTTTTGAGCTACGTGAGGATTTTCCAAAACATCGTGAGGATGGCCCAAGACACCCTGACTACTTCCCCAAGCATCATCGCGATGTTCCCCCTGCCATCATTGGTGAACATGACATCATTGCCATCGTCATCCTGATACTGATGTTAGGCGCCAACCTTGGCATCAAAGGATATTTCAAAACGCGCGAGGACCAGAAGAAACTGCTCCGACTGGAGAAAGAGAACCTGGAACAGCAACTGGAGTATCTGAAATATCAGATCAATCCCCATTTCTTCATGAACACCCTCAACAACATCCATGCCCTGGTGGATATTGATGCCGAAAAGGCCAAATCCACCATCCTGGAATTGTCGAAGATGATGCGTTTCGTACTCTATGAGGGTGATAAGAAAGGTGTTCCCCTGACCCGCGAGTTCGGTTTCATCCGCAACTATATTACGCTCATGCGCCTGCGCTATACAGATAAGGTACAGATCTCTATCGACCTGCCTGCACAAACGCCTGACCTGATGATCCCGCCCCTGATGCTCATCACCTTCATTGAGAACGCTTTCAAACATGGTGTCAGTTATCAGCATGCCTCGTTTATCGAGGTAAAGGCCGAAGTACAGGGCGACACGCTCTACTTCTCCTGTCGTAACTCCAAGGCCGAGAAGTCTAACGAGGAAAAGGGCGGCGTAGGACTTGCCAATGTCAAGCAACGCCTGAAACTCCTTTACGACAACGATTATTCGCTCAAGATACAAGACGACAGCGACGTCTATAGTGTTCAACTAACCATCCCACTCTCATGATCAGATGCATGGCCATTGACGACGAGCCCCTGGCGCTCCAGCAGATAACAGCCTACATAGGCAAGGTACCATTTCTCGAACTGGTGGCCCAGTGCCAAAGTGCCCTGGAGGCTCATCAGTTTCTGCAGAACGATACGGTAGATGTCATCTTCTGCGACATCAACATGCCCGACCTCAATGGTATGGACTTCATCAAGACACTCACCGCTCCCCCGTTGGTGGTCTTCACTACAGCCTATGCCGAATATGCTGTTGAAGGCTTTAAGGTCAATGCTGTCGATTATCTGCTCAAACCCTTTGGCCTGCAAGATTTCATGCGTGCCGCCAACCGGTTGAAGGATCGGTTAGAGTCCTCTCACTCTTCTCCTGTCACCTCTGAAGATGACACCATCTTCCTGAAGACCGAGTACCGCATCGTGAAGGTCAGCATCAGCGACATCCGCTACATCGAGGCTATGAGTGAATACCTGAAGGTATATCTTGAGAACGAGCCCAAGCCCATCATCACCCTGCTCTCCATGAAGAAGATGGAAGAACGGCTGCCCGACTATTTCATGCGGATTCACCGTTCTTATATCATCAATCTCACGAAGATCCAGGAGGTCAACAAGAACCGTGTCATCATGGATGCTGAAACCTATCTCCCCATCGGAGACATGTACAGGGATACCTTCCAAAAGTATCTCGACACCAAATTCCTCGGGAAATAGCATTTCTAAAAAAAAATTAAAAAACTCAAGGCTTCATCACAAGGCTTTGAGTTTTTTATTATATTTGCATCTATAAACCCTAAAACAAAACTATCCTGATATGAAGAAGCAATTATTGATGATGGCAATGGGGCTCATGATGGTCACAGCCGTCCATGCACAAGAAGAACCGAAGGTCTCTATCAAACCGACGGGACGTATCCTTCTCGATGCTGCCTACGTCAAGCCCCAGCATGAGGAAGACAAGTTGAAAAGCGGTGTTGGCATCCCTGACTTCCGTGTCGGTGTGAGTTTCAGTTACGGCAACTGGAAAGCCAAAATTGACGTGGGCTATGCCTATGGTAAGGTAGGTATGAAGGACGTGATCGTGGAGTATGGCTTCAACAAGAAGAATTTCCTCCGTGGCGGTTATTTCATCCATCAGTACGGTTTCCAGAGCAGTACCAGTTCTTCGTTCAAGGAGACGATGGAGGAGCCTCAGAGCAATGCTGCATTCAACAACGACCGTACACTCGGTTTGATGTATGAGCATAACGGCGACAAGTTCCTCGCCACCGCCAGTATCATCGTGGAGACCGATGCCATGAAACAGACTACAGATGTGACCGGCAATGAGGCCATTGGTGCCTTGACGCGACTGCTCTATCGTCCGTATACTGAACGTGGAAAGATGTTCCAGGTCGGTATCAGTGGCGGTATCGAGGGAGCCCGTTACAGCAGTGAGGAGGAAAAAAAGCACAAGCAGTTCACCCTGAGTACCCGATGGCCGACACGCGTAGCAAAGGTCAACTCACAGGTAGCCGAAGTTACCGAAGCGAAAACCATGTACAAGTTCTCCCCCGAGGTCATGTACTCCTATGGGCGCTTCGCCGTAATCGGCCAGTACTTCCTGAACTCCATCACCCGTGAAAAGGATCTGAAGAGCTTCACGGGCAGTGGTGCTTATGTCACCCTGCGTGGTCTCATCAAAGGTCGCAACTATGCGCCAAACATGGTTGACGGCGGTATTGCCACCCCTGATCCGGGCAACATGGAAATCTGTCTGCAATACAA
>ONNY01000155.1 GCA_900319305.1 uncultured Prevotella sp. | reverse complement strand
GAGTGCGGATCAGAATACAAGAACCTGCCCGAAGCCGTGCGTCGTGGAGAGATTAAGGAGGCAGACCTTGACAAGAGTCTGCGCCGTTTGCTGATAGCACGATTCGAACTTGGCGACTTCGATAGCGACGACCTGAATCCCTGGACCAAGATCCCAGAGAACGTCGTGGCTTGCGATACCCATAAGCAACTGGCACTCGACATGGCCCGTAAGAGTATCGTACTGTTACAGAACAAGCAGCAGATGCTGCCGCTTAAGAAAAACCAGAAGATAGCCGTACTTGGTGCCAATGCCATCGACTCAGTGATGATGTGGGGAAACTACAGCGGCTTTGCCACTCGCACCATCACAGCCATGGAGGGCATCCAGCAATTCGCACCTCAGGCAAAGTTCATCAGCGGTTGTGGTCTGACACGTAACGAAGCGTTTGAGAGTCGTTTTGATGAACTGAAGACGCCACTCGGTAACAAAGGTATACAGGCCACCTATTATAATAATACGGAGATGAAGGGCTCTCCTGCTGCCACAACCGACTTCACCGCACCAATCATGCTGAGCAACGGCGGTAACACAGTGTTTGCCCCAGGCGTGAACCTGGAGCACTTCTCCGCACGACTCGATGCCACCTTCACCCCCACACGCGACGAAACCGTCATCTTCAACATCAACGGCGATGATAAGGTCCGTCTGTTGGTGAACGGTGATACCATCGTTGATATCTGGCGCGTACGCCAGCGTATTCAGGGTGCCCGAAAAGAGATCGCCGTCAAGGCAGGACAGCAATATCGCATTCAGATCGATTATGTACAGGAGAATGGCTTTGCCTTCTTAGGTTTCGACATCCAGCACAAGGTAGCCCCCACCTATCAGGAACTACTGGCACAGATCGACGATGCAGAAACCGTGATCTTCGTGGGTGGAATCTCACCCAAACTGGAAGGCGAAGAGATGCGCGTGGATGAGGAAGGCTTCAAGGGTGGCGACCGCACCAGTATCGAGTTACCCAAGGCACAGCGTGAGACGTTAGCGATGCTCCATCAGGCAGGTAAGAAGGTTATCTTCGTCAATTGCTCCGGCTCAGCGATGGGCCTATTGCCAGAACTTGAATCCTGTGATGCCATCATCCAAGCCTGGTATGGTGGTGAGTTAGGTGGTAAGGCATTGGCAGAGGTTCTCTTCGGCGACTACAACCCCAGTGGAAAACTACCCATAACGTTCTACAAGAGCACTGACGACCTGCCCGACTTCCTTGACTATAAGATGACGAACCGCACCTACCGTTACTTCACAGGGGAGCCCCTGTTCCCCTTCGGCTATGGTCTCAGTTACACAAACTTTGAGATTGGCAAGCCAGAATATAAGAACAACAAGGTACAGGTAAGTGTTAAGAACACAGGTGCAATGGCAGGCTTGGAGACCGTTCAGGTGTATATCCGTAATATAGCAGATATGGAAGGCCCGCTGAAGACCCTTCGTGCCTATCAGCAGGTACAGTTAGCTCCAGGAGAAGCCAAGACCATCGCCATCGACCTGCCCCACAGCAGTTTCGAGGGCTGGGATGCCCAGACAAACACCATGCGCGTCGTTCCAGGCAAGTACGAACTCATGGTCGGCAACAGTAGCGCCGACCAAGATCAGAAGAAGATTACTATCAATCTCAAATAGAAGAAAGCACATGTGAAAATAATTAAACACAGTGTGTTTGCAAACCAAATTCAGTGTATTTACCAACCAAATTCACTGAATTTGGTGAGTAAATTCAGTGAATTTACAATTTAATAAGCCAAGACTGACCAGAGATCTCGAATCCGTTGTTCGGGGTCCCATTGACCTTTGAAGGTCCATTGGGCGGTAACGGCATGGAACTCTGGAGCCTCTTCTGATGTTTCCAGATTGTTCCGCAACCATCCGCTATGACCTCCCTCACGACTACAATTATAATAATAGGTACGGAGACCCCACGGACAGGGATCGAGCACTTTGTCACTGTAGGCATAACTGATATTCGTGTCGAGAATTTGCTTCGACAGCCGACAGTTCAACAGGAAGAACTGCGAATCATGGTGGTAACGACCGAGCAAGGTGGGCGACTTGGCATCGAAATAGGAATCCTTGATCACCAGTTTCCTATCCTTGTTACCTCGTCCGTCATGCCAGATGATGGCACGGCTGTCACCCATGAAATGACAACGCACAGCAAAACACCAGCCACGGGGACAGAGGAAATCGACACCAGGGCATCGCAGATTGAGGTCGGCATGGTAGTACATACCGTTACGTTCCTCCGGTGCCCAGAGCGAGAGGGCATCATTACCATCGGCCCACACGTTGCAGTTGATGACGATGGTGCGGGTGGCTTTGCCGAAGATCGCCATCTGATGCGTTGTGTTGCCCGGCTCTACCACCGTACCATAGTTATTATAAACGGTCAGTCCACTGATGACACAGTCGTCGGCGCCATCCTGTAATACGATGACTCCATTACCTACTGGTTTGTCGTGATACTCAGTGATGGCTTGTGTCTTGGCAGTCTCTGCCAGTACCAGCACCGTACTATCACGTTCCTCCCCTACCAACACGATGTTCGGGCGGTCGATGATAACCTTCTGATGGTAGGTACCCTTGCGAATCAGGATCTTATAGGGATCAGTAGGTTGTGCAGGTGCCTTTTCAATAGCCAGTTGAATGCTATCGCCAGGATTCACCACAGCATCGAAATCTGCGGCGTTGACGACAGGCTTACGGAACCAATCGATGGTACCGTTCTCATTGGCACCCTTCGTATGGAGACTGATAGCCACCTTATGGGCAGGATCATATTTCTCTGCCCACTTCTCATAAAGTGGATAGAGACTCGCTGCAAGGGTATTATACCAACTATAGCCATTACGACGCTCGGAACCGATCTGATACAGATGACGACGAGGCACACCATCACGGTCGCAGACGAAAGGTTCACAATAATCCAAATCGTAGAAACGGGCCCAGATCGGCTCTGCATGTGGGTCTTTCTCCAGACGCGTATCCTGATCATAACTGCCACGACTTCCTACACGTACAATCTTATAGCCCGTAAGTTTATACTTATCAAACCAACGCATGGCCGCATGGACTGCCTTCTTCACACGATCGTCAGGATTGGGTAGTTCCATCAGCAGACGTGTCAGTGAGACGCTTTCCATCGAACAATAGGAAGGCAATTCAAAAGCACGAGCAGGTGCAGGTTCAAACGTTTCACGATCATGCTGCTGACACCAGACTGTCGGCACTCCATCCTTCACGATCTGCGTCGCCAGAATGCAATCGATACCCTTGTCGAAGGCTTCTGCCATCCGTTTCCGCAACGCCTGATCCGTCAAGTCTCCCTGATAAGGTTCTTTCTGAGCCATCATGTCACGAAACAGTTTCAGCGTGTTCACCATCGCATCGTCATTGTAGGTGATATGAATCTGGTAGCCATGCATCTCGGGCCAGAACTGCGGCCAGCCGCCATTCTCATATTGTCCGCTCAACAGATATTCCACACCTTTGCGAAAGGCCTCCCGATAACGGAGATCTTTCGTGTTCTGATAAAGCCTTGCCAGGAACATCATCTGAATGTTCGTGGCATCATTATCGGTAGTGGAGTCATCAGGTTTCTCTTTGTCTATCAACAACTGTACCTGTTCATCGCTGGTAAGCGGGCGAGCCATATCAATATTCTTGGGCCATCCGCCAGTCACGCGCTGATAGAGCAATAACTGATTACCCACCTGACGGGCCTCATCGGTTTTGAAGTACGCAGGATCAGTCTTGCGCATGAGTTGTTTGAAAGGATTCTGTGCTGTGACGGGCATCCAAGCCATCAACAGCAACGAAAGAAAGGCTGTCAACAGCCATCTGTTTGTTTGTAGATTCTTTTTCATTATTATTAAGTAGTCTTCTGTTGGTCTTAAAACAGGGCGTCATCATCTTATGACGCCCTGTTCCTTCCAGTTTATGAGATTTTTCGACTTATTTCTTCTCTGCAGCTTCTTTCTTCTTCGGCGCTGCCTTCTTCTTAGCCGCAGGCTTCTTCTCTGCGGGCTCCAGTTTCTCAAGACGAGCCTTCAGACGGGTAATCTCCTTATCCTTCATCTCGATCTCATCCCCCTGGTTCTTGATGGTGGTCAGCAGACCCTCCAACTCATCGTTGTCGATATCGAGCGGATAGAGGGCATTTACTCTGTTGATGAAGTCACCCAGGATATTCATGTAGTTGGTGAAGGCATCGAACGGTCCGCTGTAGATACCACGGTCCAGACCTACGTTAGAAGGCTTGGTGGTCATGAAACGGAAGTTGTTGGAAGCCTGGAGATAGTCCCAGTCCTGATTGATGCGCGGATCATTGGCGATGCGCAGACGGTCAGCCACACTGTAGAGTTTGTTGAAGGCCTCACGCTGCATGGCGTTACCCAACCAGCAGCTGACATCACGCTCCTCATCGACCCATGACAAGGTATCGGGCACGTCGATCTGACCAACACTCTTGCAGGCCTTACAGATCTCCGTCGGTGTCATGAAGTTGATACCCTTCTCCTTGGCACAAGCGGGCAGTGCCTTGAGGAAGTCAAGGATATTACTGCTCAACGGCTGAGCGATACCCAGGGCAGAGAGTTCCATGAAGATATTGATGATCTGCTCCTCATCGGGGAAGCTGGCAATACGGTTGATATACGCATCAGCAAAGAGAGGATAACCATCCCACTCTGAGTTGTTGAAGCGCAGAGAGATATCATCCGACAACTCCACATCACGAAGCAAGAGCTTCAGGTTAGGTGCGATGTTACAGTTATACACATAGTGCGGACTCTTCCATCCGAGCACGTGCTTGGCACCCTCGGTGAGCATTCCCTTGAAGCCCATGGCAGCAGCCTGTGCACCGATGTCGTCGCTGTAGATCAGTGAAGAGTTACGCAGTACAGTCGGTTTCTTACCAAAGAGTTCTTCGATCTTGGCAGCCTGCTTCTTCACGTCGAGAGCAAAGGTCTCCTCGTTAGCCAGAGATGACAGACCATGACTGTAGGGCTCTGCCAGGAACTCCACACAACCGGTCTCGTTCATCTTCTGCAGCTTCTCAATCACCTGCGGTGCATGATACTCAAGTTGCTCAATACCAGTACCTGAGAGTGAGAATGCCACCTTGAAATACTTGCCGTTCTCATTGATCATGTCGTGAAGTGCATTCAGGGCAGGCATATAACTGCGCTCTGCAATGTCGGTAATGCTACGCTCGTTCTCGTAGTCATCGTAGTAATAATGGTCAGTACCGATATCAAAGAAACGGTAACGCTTCAGATGAATAATCTGATGTATCTCGAAATATAAACAAATCGTTTTCATAACTTTTACCTTTTTACTTTTTTACCTTTTTACTTTTTCACTTTTGTTATTGCTCCCAGCCAAGTGTGCGGCGATAGAGTGTACGGATCCAGCGTCCAACCTTCTCCCAGGTAATCTGATCCACCTCGCGCTTGCCCTCCTCCTTCAGATACTGGAAGAGCGACTCGTTGTGGCAGATCGAATAGATGGCGTCAGCCAGGGCATGGATGTCCCAGTAGTCAACCTTGATACAGTTTTCAAGGATCTCAGCACAGCCAGATTGCTTCGAGATGATCGACGGGGTTCCGCACTGCATAGCCTCCAACGGAGAGATACCGAACGGCTCACTCACAGAAGGCATGACATATACATCAGAGTCTTTCAGACACTCATAGACCTGCTTTCCCCGCATGAAGCCAGGGAAGTGGAATCGGTCGGCAATGCCGCGCTCAGCAGCCAACTGAATCATGGCATCCATCATGTCACCGGAACCAGCCATACAGAAACGGACGTTACGGGTACGATGAAGCACCATCGTGGCAGCCTCAACGAAGTACTCGGGACCTTTCTGCATCGTGATACGGCCCAGGAAGGTCACCACCTTCTCCTTACCCGTATGGTCAGGACGCGGGATGGCCTGATACTCTTCGGGCAACGGATAAACGGCATTATGAACGGTGAAGCACTTACGGGGATCCTGGTGGTACTGGTTGATGACCGTCTGGCGTGTCAACTCTGACACACACATGATACAGTCGGCCCAGTCCATACCGTTCTTCTCAATCGAATAGACCGTCGGGTTCACCTTACCACGAGAACGGTCGAAGTCAGTAGCATGAACGTGGATACAGAGGGGCTTGCCACTCACCTGCTTGGCATGGATACCAGCGGGGAAGGTCAGCCAGTCGTGAGCGTGGATGATGTCAAACTCCTCGGTACGGGCCACCTGACCTGCGATGATCGAGTAGTTGTTGATCTCCTCGTGCAGATTGCCAGGATAACCTCCCGCAAACTCCATCGCACCGAGGTCGTTCACGTTCATATAATTAAAATCTGCATAGATATGCTCACGAAGCTTAAAATAGTAATCGGGATCCATGATGTTACCCACACGCTGCTTCACGTAGTCGTAATCGACATCACGCCAGGCAATGGGCACAGCGTTCATGGCCACGATACGACAGGCATGCTGACTCTCA
>ONNY01000184.1 GCA_900319305.1 uncultured Prevotella sp. | reverse complement strand
ATTGAAACGGTTTGTTTCTTTTTACCCAAGTACTTCGAAAAGTACTCGCTTCTTGTACTACTTCTGTCTATGTAAATCTTTCAAAGAACTCTTTCTTTTTGTGCGTTCACAGGAGCGTTTCCTGTTAAGCGGGTGCAAAGGTACGACTATTTTCGGAACTACCAAAACTTTTCCACTCTTTTTTTCGTTTTTAGCCCGATATTTTTTCGCCTCTTGATACAGGTCAAAAGGAGAATAGGTCTACACCTTATTATAAATAATATAGGGAGGGATGTTAATTTCTGAAAAACATTTTGTATTCCCAACAAATTGCCGTATCTTTGCACTTGATTAAAATATAAGGAAATGAAAAAGATTATAATTGGAATGTTGGCGTTGGCCAGTCTGGTAATGGTCAGTTGTGGTAACATGGGACAGGTGATGAGTGCCATGACAAACGGTACAGGTCTCGGCAATGCAATTAAAAGTGTGATTGGTCTTGACAAGGTAAAAGCACAGCAGTTGATAGGCGACTGGAAGTACAAAGGCCCCGGTTGTGCGTTTACAAGTGAGAACCTGTTGGCAAAAGCCGGTGGTGAGATCGCTGCCGTACAGATTGAAGAGAAAGTACAGCCATATTATCAGCAGGTAGGTCTCTCTGCAGAGAACACCTTCATCTCTTTCAAAGAGGACGGCACCTTTTCTTCAAGGATTGCCGGCACTCCATTCAGCGGACAATACACCTTCGACGAGGAAACCCAGAAGATCACGCTGAAAAGTCTGTTTCTCAGTGTAAACTGCTATGCCAAGAAAGAAGTTGGTGGTATCTCTATCCTGTTTGAGGCCAAGAAACTGCTGACGCTTCTCCAGACCGTATCGGCATTCAGTGGCAATAAGGATCTTCAGACCATTAGCGACCTCAGTAAAAAATACGATGGAGTACGCATAGGATTTGATCTAAACAAGTAATTTTGCAAAAATATGCAGAAATATTTGGTCGGGTGCAGAATTTTGTATAATTTTGCACCCGACTTTTGAATAAATATACTGCATGAAAGTAAAAAACAATAGATTAGAAGCGCTCAGACTCATCATATCGAGCCAGCAACTGGGTAGTCAGGACGAGTTGCTTACCGCTCTGCAGAAAGAGGGTTTCAAACTGACACAGGCGACCTTGAGTCGTGACCTGAAGCAACTGAAAGTAGCAAAGGCCGCTTCCATGAGTGGCAAATACGTGTATGTATTACCTAACGAGACGATGTATAAGCGCGTGAGCACGCCCAACAGCATCCGTGAGATGATGAAAGTGCCAGGTTTCGTGAGCATCAATTTCTCTGCCAATATCGGTATTATCAAGACACGTCCAGGTTATGCCAGTTCCATCGCATGGAACATCGACAACAGTGACATCCCCGAAATTTTAGGTACCATTGCTGGCGACGATACCATCTTCATCGTCATCAAGGAAGGTGTCAAGCACCAGGCAGTTATCCGTGCCTTGAGCGATGTGGTACCAAATATGAAATAAAGCAAGTTTCTGATATAAATCATTATGGAACAAGAGATAGACATTGAAGTCTTAGTAGCAGGTCCGCAGCACGAAGTGTATGTGGATACCATCTTAGACACGATCGCTGAAGCCGCAAAAGTACGCGGCACAGGTATTGCAAAACGAACCCACGAATATCTGACCAAGAAGATGATGGAGGCCAAGGCTGTCATCGCCCTCACAAAGGACGGCCGTTTTGCGGGATTCAGTTACATTGAGACTTGGGAGAATCAGCAATATGTCACCACCTCGGGTCTGATCGTACACCCCGATTTCCGAGGCCATCATGTGGCAAAGCGCATCAAGGATATGACCTTCACCCTGGCCCGCACCCGTTGGCCGCACGCCAAGATCTTCTCGCTGACAAGTGGTGCTGCTGTCATGGCTATGAACACCGCATTGGGTTACCAGCCTGTCACCTTTGCCGACCTGACAGAAGACGAGGCTTTCTGGAAAGGCTGCGAGGGATGTGTGAATGTGGATGTGTTACACCGTACGGGGCGCAAATACTGTATCTGCACAGCCATGCTCTATGATCCGACAGAGCATCTGCCTGCCAAGATTCCCGATGAGGTGCTTGAGCGTATCCGCAAGATCGACGGAAAAGAAGATTAAAATAAGGTATAAACGAATAAAAAGAAAAATAGATATGGCAAACAAGAAAGTTGTAGTAGCATTTTCTGGTGGACTTGACACCAGTTACACCGTGATGAAGTTGACCCAGGACGGCTGGGATGTTTATGCAGCATGTGCCAACACTGGCGGATTCAGCGAGGAGCAGTTGAAGAAGAACGAGGAGAACGCTTACAAACTTGGTGCGAAAGCCTATGTCACCCTCGACGTGACACAGGAGTATTACGCCAAGTCACTGAAGTATATGATCTTCGGTAACGTACTGCGTAATAACTGCTACCCCATCTCTGTATCATCCGAGCGTATCTTCCAGGCAATCGCCATCGCCCGCTATGCCAAGGAGATTGGTGCTGATGCCATCGCGCACGGTTCAACTGGTGCCGGCAACGATCAGATCCGTTTCGACATGACCTTCCTCGTGATGGCTCCTGGTGTGGAGATCATCACCCTCACCCGCGACAAGAAACTCACCCGTAAGGAAGAGGTTGACTACCTGAACGAGCACGGCTTCCTTCACCAAACTGAAATACAGTTATAACGTAGGTATCTGGGGCACCAGTATCTGTGGTGGCGAATTGCTCGACCCCACACAGGGTCTGCCTGAGGATGCTTACCTGAAGCACGTCACTGCCAAGGAACAGGAGTCACTGCTGAAGATTACTTTCGACAAGGGTGAGATTGTGGCTGTCAACGGCGAGCAGTTCGATGATAAGATCAAGGCCATTCAGAAGATCGAGGAGATTGGTGCTTCTTACGCCATCGGCCGTGATGCCAACGTGGGCGACACCATCATCGGTATTAAAGGTCGTGTAGGTTTCGAGGCCGCAGCCCCCAAACTCATCATCGAGGCGCACCGTCTGCTGGAGAAGTCAACCCTCTCCAAGTGGCAGCAGTACTGGAAGGATCAGGTAGCCAACTGGTACGGTATGTTCCTCCACGAGAGTCAGTAT
>ONNY01000032.1 GCA_900319305.1 uncultured Prevotella sp. | reverse complement strand
GGAACATATATTGAGCCTTAGGGCGAAGGCTGTCAGGAACGACATAATAGAAAAGAGAAACCGAGTTCCCTGACTGGGAACCCGGCTCTTGCTTTTATTCATATTTCTTTGTCCAAACTTCCGTTACATTAGAACCGCTTTTCTTTGTCACTTTTACTGTTCCATAAACGACTATGCCTTTCAGAGCCTTATGTTTATTATAAACCTCCTCGCAGGCATTCTTGACAGCACCGTCACGATCCTCATAATTGGGAGAGGGAGCAGCAGTAGCAACAGCATCACTATAATCTGCTCTGGGGCCAGCGCCTCCAAGCATTCCACCCCATGATTCAGGAACAGGATCTGCCTGAGTCTTATCAGGAATACGGTAACCAAGAGAACCTTCTACAAAGTATTCAATCTGTTCTTGAATCATCATCACCGCCACAGGCTGTCAGTGAAACACTCATCATTGTCATGCAGATTAAGGCAACTGCGGCCATCATTAACTTTTTCATGTTTAATTCGTAATTATATTAGAGTTGTTACTTTTTGGGCTGCAAATATACTTCGTTTTGATGACAATCAGCTACAATGATCCCCTTTTTTTGTGCTTAATTAACATTTTAGAAGTTCAGCTCACAGCCGATACCGAGCACGCGGTTGGTGCGGGTGAAGGTGTCGCTGACCAGAGGCTCTGTGGAGGTGACGCGCTTGTAGTCGTCGTAGTTGGTCTGGAAGTAAGCGGCCTTGAGGCTCACGACGTCGGACACCTTGTAGTTGAAGCCCAGGCCGAAGCTGAAGCTGTTGACGACAAACGACATATCGTTCATGTAAGCATCGGTAAGCTGATAACGGGTGATCTGTCCGCCGGTAGAGATGGTGAGCTTCTTGGTGACATCCCATTCTGCACCTGCCAGATACTCGTTAGTGCCGCCATCGAGCAGTTCCTGTGAGTCGTTGTACCATCTGGCGTTCTTGTCATAGAAATGGTGATAGCCGACGTTCAGGCGCACGGCATCGGTGATATTCCACATGGCACCGACGGCGAGCTGCGCAGGCATGTCCTCATTGACTTTCTCTCCGTCGCGGAACTTGTTGACGGCAGGAATCTCGCTGGCCTTGTTGACGGTTGACTCGTTCTCCATGCGGATCTGGGTCTTGAACTCGTACTTGGCGGCGAAGTTGAACTGACCTACGCGCCAGTCAACACCGATCACAGGTGCGATACCTACGCTCCACTGGTTGCAGAGCAGATTCACACCCTCGGAGTATTTCTGCAGGCTGTTGAGGCTCTCGTTAGTGCCCTGAAGAGTGGCAAGCGATCCCTCAAGCTGTGCTTTGGTGGCAACGAGCTCCTGATACTGGGGAAGGGCTGTGGCACCTGCTGCCTCATACTGGGCCATTCCCGCATTTATCATCGCCAGTCCGTCGTTGACCGTTGTGATGCCGCCATCCACCATGGCTGTGGCTGACTGGAGGAAGCTGCCGAAGTCCTGGTAACCGCCGGCGGTCTTTACCATGATGTTGCTGATCTTCGCCTTATAGGTGGCTGTTCCGTAAAGGAAGCGCAGACCGCCATAGACGGAGAGATCGGGTGTGATCTTGTAGGCTGCGCCGAGCTGTACGCCAAAATAATATTGGCGGCCCTGCATATAGCCGTCCATATCGTAGCCGCTGACACCAGGTGCGGGCTGACCTAAGGCTGTGGCTATCTGGTCGAGACCGCCGAGCTGATAGGCAATGCCGCCGACGACGCTCTCGAAAGAACCCAGACCGTCGGAGAATTCACAGCTGCCACCGCCGCCTGGGACTGAGAGGTTGAACTGCAAGCTCCAGTTACCTTTATTATAGGCACCCTGGAGTGAAGGGATAAACGGTGCATCGGCTACACCCTCAAACGTCTTGGCGCTGTTGCCGTTGTTCTTGCGGCCTAATGCGTAGAGCGGGTTGTTGCTGGTGATCGTACGAGTCTGATGCGCGTACTGCCAGTTGAATGCAATATGGAATCCCTCGGGCAGGAAGGCGACACCTGCGGGGTTTGAATAGACACCGTCGAGGCCGATAGCCGCATCGCGAGCCGGATTCCTGAGGAAATCAATACTCTGGTTTGTATTGGTTAAGATACCGCCAGCCGTTGCTGAGGTGGTTGCTGCCAGCATCACGCCGGCAATAATTGCTTTTAAATTGTTCATAATCCTAAAAACTTCTTAAAAAATCGGCTGCAAAGGTATGCAGTTTGTTCGGAAGTTTCCCGTTTGCGCACACAAAGTTAACATCTATTAACGGAAAATAGGGATTTTCCTGCACAAAAAAGCCCATTTGTGCAATATTTTCTTGCACAAATGGGTATAAGGGTGTGCAAAAATCCCGCTATTTTTTCAGTTCGGGATAATTGACACGGGTGTGATAGATCGTCTTCAGTTTCTCAATCAGCACGGTTTTCGCATAGGCAATATCGCGGAAGGTGATGGGGCACTCCTTGAAATAGCCTTCAGCCACCTGGCCGTCGATGAGCTTGTTCACGAGGTCGCGGATGCTCTGTTCCGTGTAGTCTGGAAGGGCGCGTGAGGCAGCCTCCACCGTATCTGCCATCATCAAGATCGCCTGTTCCTTGGTGAAGGGGTTGGGACCAGGATAGGTGAAGAGCAGGTCGTCAACCTCGTCGTTGGGATGCTCATTCTTGTACTTCACATAGAAGTACTTGGCCTTGCCCTGTCCGTGGTGGGTGGTGATAAACTCTTTGATGACGGTGGGCAGATTGTATTTCTCTGCCAGTTTGATACCTTCCGTCACGTGACTGATAATCATCTGGGCACTATCGATGGCGCCCAACTTCTCATGAGGATTGACGCCCGACTGGTTCTCGGTGAAATAGATGGGGTTCATCATCTTACCGATGTCGTGATAGAGTGCGCCTGTTCTTACCAGCTGGCTCTTGGCATCGATCTTATTGGCTATCTCTGCGGCCAGGTTGCCTACCTGGATGGAGTGCTGGAAGGTGCCTGGGGCCACCTCACTCATCTTACGGAGCAGGGCTTTGTTCATATCCGACAATTCGATCAGCGTGATGTTCGAGATAAAGCCAAATGCCTTCTCGATGAGATAGAGTAGGGGGTAAGAGCAGAACAGAAGCATACCGTTGATGGCGATATAGTTGTATTCGCTGAGATGGAGACGGGCCAGGTCGTCGTCGCGGATCCATTCGAGCGCGAGGTTCGTCAGTCCTGCGGCTAAGGTGACGAAGACGGCTGTCCAGAACAACTGGGAGCGACTTGACAGTTCTCTCAGAGAGAAGATCGCCACAAGACCAGCCACCAGTTCTACTGCAATGAATTCAAGCGGGTGCTGCATCAGACAGGCACAGATCAAAATCATCGTGGCATGGGCCATGAAGGCGGTGCGTGAGTCCATAAACACGCGGATAAAGATGGGCACCATCGTGAAGGGCACGATATAGACGTGCAACACATTATGATCGACCATGAGTGATGCCACAACGACGAAGATCAGAATCAGGGAGTAGAGCATCAGGACGGAACGGTAATTGTCGAAGTAGTCCTTCCTGAACAGTGTGAGGAAGATGGTGAAGCAGGTGATCAGGATCAGCACATAGAGGATGTGCCCGAGAATGACCAGACTGACACCTTGTTTGTTTTCTTCACGTCGATCTGTCTCCTTCTTATAAGACATCAGGATGTTGTAGGTGTTCTTATCCACGATGTCGCCTCGGTCGATGATCTTCTGACCTCGTTGCACGATGCCGCTGGCCAGTGGGATGCTGTTGTGGAGTTCGTTCAGGCTCGCTTCACTGCGGGCTCTGTCGTATGTCAGGTTGGGTGAGATATAGTCGTTGAGATTACATTTCCGAAGTACCTCCTTGTGTCTGGCCAATGTCTCATCGAGAAAAATCTGTTCATAGGCAGATACGACGGAGTTGATCTTGGTGACGGGTACGCTGGTGACATCCTTGCCGTTGATGACTCTGATAGCCTTGGACGTGTCCTGATGCAGGATGGCGTATTCCGAACTGTTCATGATGCCTTGGGCATAGAGGTCGCGCAGTCGATTGGCAATGATGCTCAGATAATCGTCGGGGAGACCGGGAATACCTTTATTATAATCTTTGTAGAACTGACGTACTTCCTTGCCTACGATCTCCTCATTATAAATATAGTAGGGCTCGTAGTGCTTCATCAGACTGTCGCGTTCTGCTTTGACGGCTTCGTCGCTTTTATAGATGGGGAAGTCGAAGGGGGCGCTCAAGGCATTATATACCCAGGGCTTGCCTCTCTCGATCTTAAAACTGGCCTGGGTGTTACGCGGCATCAGCCAGACGATAATGGCGGTTGTTGCCAGAATCAGTGCTGAACGGATGAGAATGTCACGCCAACTGAGATCATTTTTAATATTGAAACTACTCATTTCTGTCTATTTTTACAATATTCGGGGCAAAGATACAAATAAAATAAGAATTAAGAATTAAGATTTAAGAATTATTTTGTACCTTTGCATCCAAAATTACGCAATTTATGTCAGAAAGAAGAGTAAGGGTGCGTTTTGCACCAAGTCCCACGGGGGCGTTACATATCGGCGGTGTGCGAACTGCCTTGTATAATTATCTGTTTGCCAAACAGCATGGTGGCGATCTGGTGTTCCGTATTGAGGACACCGACTCTAACCGTTTCGTACCAGGTGCTGAAGAATATATCATCGAATCATTCAAGTGGTTAGGTATCAAGTTTGACGAGGGTGTCAGTTTTGGCGGCGACAAAGGTCCGTATCGCCAGAGCGAGCGTCGTGATATCTATAAGAAATATGTGCAGCAACTGCTCGATGCTGATAAGGCCTATATCGCCTTTGACACACCAGAGGAGTTGGAGGCCAAGCGTCAGGAGATCCAGAACTTCCAGTATGACTGTCATACCCGTAGTCAGATGCGCAACTCACTGACACTCCCGAAAGCGGAGGTGGAGCAGATGATTGCCGATGGTAAGCAGTATGTGGTACGTTTCAAGATCGAAGCAGGTCAGGAGGTTCTGGTGAACGACCTGATTCGTGGTGAGGTGCGTGTGAAGAGTGATATCCTTGACGATAAGGTGCTCTATAAGAGTGCCGACCAGTTGCCGACTTATCATCTGGCGAATATCGTGGATGACCATCTGATGGAGATCTCTCACGTAATCCGTGGTGAGGAGTGGTTGCCGAGTGCGCCGCTTCACGTATTGCTCTACAAGGCTTTCGGTTGGGAGGATACGATGCCTCAGTTTGCACATCTGCCCCTGTTGCTGAAGCCCGATGGTAAGGGTAAGTTGTCTAAGCGTGACGGTGACCGTCTGGGATTCCCTGTGTTCCCATTGGAGTGGCATGACCCGAAGAGTGGCGAGGTGTCGCGCGGCTATCGTGAGGACGGCTATTTCCCAGAGGCAGTGATTAACTTCCTCGCCCTGTTGGGTTGGAATCCTGGTACAGAACAGGAACTCTTCTCACTGGAGGAACTGGTACCGCTGTTTGATATCACCAAGTGCTCGAAGGCAGGTGCGAAGTTTGCCTACGACAAGGGTATCTGGTTCAACCATGAGTATATCCTGAAGAAGTCGGCTGAGGAGATCGCCCAGTTGTTCTTCCCCATCGTGAAGGAGCATTGTCCCAATGAGACACTGGAACGCGTGACACAGGTGACGGCGATGATGAAGGATCGTGTGTCGTTCGTCAAGGAGCTCTGGCCCCTTTGCTCGTTCTTCTTCGAGGCACCGACAGCCTATGATGAGAAGACCGCCAAGAAGCGTTGGAAAGAGGACTCTGCACAGGTCATGAATGAGTTGATTGCTGTGCTGGAGGGTATCGAAGACTTCTCTCTGGAGAACCAGGAGCAGATCGTGCATGCCTGGGTGGAACAGAAGGAATATAAACTGGGTAATGTGATGAACGCCTGGCGTCTGACCCTTGTGGGTGAGGGTAAGGGCCCGGGTATGTTTGACATTTCTGCCTTCCTCGGTAAGGAGGAGACAATAGCCAGAATGAAACGTGCAATAGAAGTACTCGGCTAATGATATACAACCTGGTCATATACCTCTATCTTTTAGGAGTAGCTGTTTACAGTCGCTTCAATGAGAAGGTGCGGAAGATGTGGCGCGGAGAGCGTGAGGCCTTCCGGATCTTGAGGGAGAAGGTGGATCCCAACGCGAAGTACGTGTGGTTCCATGCTGCCTCACTGGGTGAGTTTGAGCAGGGGCGTCCGTTGATGGAGCGTCTGCGCCAGGAGCATCCTGAGTATAAGATCCTCCTGACATTCTTCTCACCCTCTGGTTATGAGGTACGTAAGAACTACGAAGGTGCGGACATTATCTGCTACCTGCCTTTGGATACGATCACCAATGCCCGTCGTTTCCTGCGTACCGTCCGTCCGGTGATGGCTTTCTTCATTAAGTACGAGTTCTGGTATAACTATCTGCATATCCTGAAACACAGACATATTCCTGTGTATAGTGTATCGAGCATCTTCCGTCCGGAACAGGTGTTCTTCAAGTGGTACGGTTGGCAGTATGGTCGTGTACTGAACTGTTTCACGCATTTCTTTGTGCAGAACGAGATCAGCAAGACGTTGCTGGAGAAGATCCATATCAAGAATGTCACGGTGGTGGGAGATACCCGTTTCGATCGTGTACTTCAGATTAAAGAGGCTGCGAAGCACCTGCCTATTGTCGAGACTTTCAAACAGGACGCCCAGGTGTTTGTGGCCGGTTCTTCCTGGCCTCCCGATGAGGAGATTTTCATCCCTTATTTTAAGCAGCACCCCGAGTGGAAGATGATCATTGCTCCCCATGTGATCGGTGAGGATCATCTGCGTCAGATCGAGAAACTGTTGGAGGGTCGGAAGGTGATCCGTTATACAAAGGCAGAAAATGCTCAACTTGCGGATGCTGATGTGCTGATCATCGACTGTTTCGGTCTGCTGTCGAGCATCTACCATTATGGTGAGATTGCCTATGTAGGCGGAGGCTTCGGTGTGGGTATCCACAATGTGCTGGAGGCTGCCGTCTGGGATGTGCCCGTGTTCTTCGGACCGAACAACCAGAAATTCCAGGAGGCTCAGGGGCTGAAGGCTGCTGGTGGCGGTTTCGACTTCGAGACGGCTGAGGCTTTTGAACGTCAGATGGATATCTTCCTGACGGATGCAGCGAAACTGCGTGCATCGGGCAAGCAAGCAGGACAGTTCGTACAGAGTCTGGCTGGTGCCACGGAGAAGGTGCTCTCGGCTGTGGATCTTTAGATCGGATTGTTGACTAGACTTAAAGGATGAAGCGTATGTGGATGTTGATATTCTGGGTATTGCCTTTATTGGCTATCATCTATGTTGCCTGGCATGTGTGGACGCTCTTGCCTCTGGCGGGACTTTGGAAGTCGCTGATCATTTTGGTTGGTGTCCTCTGTGTCGGATTGTTGTTCATGAATTTCGGCCGTAAGTTCGATAACCAGCCCTTACCTTTGGCGCAGGCTGCCTATGAGATTGGTACGTCGTCTATCATCATCCTGCTCTATCTTGTAATCCTCTTCCTGGTGCTCGACTTGGGCAGACTGGTTCATCTGGTGCCCAAGACGTGGCTCTATCATAACGGCTACACCTCACTGGGACTCTTCCTCTTCCTCTTCGGTATCTTCCTTTATGGCAATCTGCACTATTATAATAAGGTACGCGTACCGTTGGACTTGAAGTCCTCAAAGCCATTACCTCGGGCGTATAAGGTGGTGATGCTGAGCGACCTGCATCTGGGGTATCACAATCCTCGCAAGGAATTGGCTCGTTGGGTGGATATGATTAATGCAGAGCACCCTGACTTCATTCTGATAGCAGGTGATGTTATCGACGGTAGCATGCGTCCGTTGATAGAGGAGCGGATGACAGAGGAGTTTCATCGGCTCGAGGCTCCCGTCTATGCCTGTTTAGGTAATCATGAATTCTATGCCGGGCATCCCGAGGCCAAACAGTTCTATCAGGATGCGGGCATCAACCTGTTGATAGATGATGCAACAGTCATCGATAGCAGCATCGTTGTCATCGGGCGCGATGATCGTACGAACATGCGTCGCAAACCTATTAAGAATCTGATGGATAATAAGGACTTGTATTCCATCGTATTAGATCACCAGCCCTATAACCTCGATCGCGCTGAGGCTGCTGGCGTTGATTTCCAGTTGAGTGGCCACACCCATCGTGGACAGGTATGGCCCATCTCCTGGATTACCGATCATATCTATGAATGTTCGTGGGGTAGCCATCAGCGCGGCAATACCCAATTCTATGTATCTTCGGGCATCGGCATCTGGGGCGGCAAGTTCCGCATCGGTACCCAGAGCGAGTATGTGGTGGCTACTCTTCGTTAAGATAGTATTTTGAATAAGCCACGTAGTGCTTGGCATTGTCGGTCTGACCAGGACGGACGGGTTTGATGTACTTGGCAGGTACGCCGCCCCAGATCTCTCCGGCGGGAATCTTTGTGTTCTGAAGCACCAAGGCACCGGCAGCCACGATAGAGCCTTCGCCGATCTCACAGTTGTCGAGTAGGGTGGAGCCCATGCCGATCAAGGCGTTGTCATGAATGGTACAGGCATGAACAGTGACGTTGTGACCGATGGTGACATAGTTGCCGATGTGGGTAGGACCCGTCTCGTGGGTCACATGTACACAACTACCGTCCTGGATATTCGTGCAGTTACCGATGGTGATGGGGGCCACGTCGCCACGGACCACGGCATTGAACCATACAGAACAATCGTCGCCCATCGTCACATCACCTACAATCGTTGCGTTCTCACTGAAATAACAGTCTCGCCCCCATTTGGGAGCGAGACCGCGATAACTTTTTATCAAAGCCATGCCTCAGAGGATTAGAGGTTTGGATTGATCTTGTTCCACTCAGAGATGGGAGGAACGATATTCAGTGTCACCAGCTCGTCGCGCATCTTGCACAGGTGCTCGTAGCTCTGATCCAGCTTGGCGTTCTCCTCGGCAGTACCCTGAGGAACCTCGAACTTAGCACCCTCAGCAGTCATAGTGGTCTTCATGGCCATCATGATGTGATCGTACTTGTCGGTCTTCACGTATGTACCAACGGGGAAGCGGAAAGCCTCACCGCCCATTGCGGCACGGATCATCTCAACAGAGAGATAAGCAGGGCTCTGGAATGAGCTGCGTCCGCGAAGCTCGATGATCTTGGCACCGCCCTTGGTGACGTCGATTTTCATCTGCTCCCACTCCTCTGCGGGGAACTCAGCGGTACCGATGATGTCGGTCAGCTTACGACCCTTGATCTCTACATGGCTGCCAAATACTGCCATCTGCTCACCGTGACCACCATAGGTAGCGCAACCGGTGATCTCGCTCTGCATCACACCGAACTTCTTGGCGAGGGCGCTCTGCAGACGGGTGGTGTCAAGACCTGCGAGGGTTGTCACCTGACCGGGCTTCAGACCAGAGTACAGCAGGGTTACCAGACCAGTGAGGTCAGCGGGGTTGAAGATAATCACCACGTGCTTCACGTCGGGACAGAACTTCTTAATGTTCTGACCGAGCTCCTCAGCGATCTTACAGTTGCCGGCGAGCAGATCCTCACGGGTCATACCAGCCTTACGGGGCGCACCACCTGAAGAGATGATGTACTTTGCGCCCTTGAATGCCTCCTCGGCATCTGTGGTGGCTACGATGTTCACGTTGTCAAAACCACTCTGGCGCATCTCCTCGGCAACACCCTCGGGAGAGAATACGTCGTAAAGACAGATTTCACTTGTCAGACCCATCATCAGGGCAGACTGAGCCATGTTTGAACCAATCATACCGGCAGCGCCGACAATGGTCAATTTTTCGTTTGTTAAGAATGCCATAATTGTATAATTATAATTGTTGAGTATTCAAAAGTGCTGCAAAGATAAGAAAAAAGTGGCATATTTCACCCCTTTTTAATATTAATCTTAGTTAATCCGTTGAAAGTCTGACAAAAACATCGTATCTTTGTAAAGTCGAAATTACAAAATTGGATAAAATATGAATATAAATCAGCGACTGGAAGATCTGCGGGAGGTGATGCAACGCGAACATCTGGCGGCTTTCATTTTTCCGAGTACCGATCCTCATCAAGGGGAGTATGTGCCTGATCATTGGAAGGGGCGCGAGTTTATTTCCGGCTTTAACGGCTCTGCTGGTACGGCAGTGGTGACATTGACGTCGGCTGCCCTGTGGACAGACTCCCGTTATTTCCTGGCAGCGGAAGCACAACTGAAGGGCACGGAGTTCCAGTTGATGAAACTGAAGATGGAAGGTACGCCTACCATTGCCGAGTGGATCGGCAAGGAGTGCGGCGCAGGCGCGGAAGTTGCTGTTGATGGAATGGTGAACTCCACCAGTAGCGTCAGGGAACTGATTGCCGAACTTCGCAAACAGGGCGGTATCACTCTCCGTACCAACTTCGACCCGTTGGCGCAGATCTGGCAGGACCGTCCGCCGATTCCTCAGAATCCTGTGGAGGAGCATCCGCTGGTCTATGCCGGTGAGGCTGCAAACGTGAAAATTGCCCGTATCCGTCAGGCGTTGCGGAAACTCCATGCCGACGGTATGCTGGTGGCTGCCCTTGATGATATCGCGTGGACGCTGAATCTCAGGGGATCGGATGTGCATTGTAATCCCGTCTTCGTGAGTTATCTGCTGATTTCCTCTTCGGCTGTTACCTTATATATAAACAAGGAGAAACTGACGCCCGAGGTATTGACCTATCTGAAGGGGGAGGGTGTAGGCGTGGATGCCTATGAGAATGTGCAGAAAGGCCTGAAGGATTATTTCGAATATAATATCCTGCTCGATCCCGATGAGGTGAATTATACGCTCTTCAATGCAGTGACGCGTGAGGTCATAGAGGCTGAGTCGCCTGTCAAGCAGATGAAGACCATTAAGAATGATACAGAGATAGCGGGTTTTAAGCAGGCGATGCAGAAAGACGGCATCGCAATGGTCAAGTTCCTGCGTTGGTTGGATGAGCAGATGTCTTCCCCCCAGGGGGAGCCTCTGACGGAGATCTCTGTTGCCGACAAACTGACATCACTCCGGGCTGAGCAGACTTTGTTCAAGGGTGTATCCTTTGATACCATCGCCGGCTATGAGGCCCATGGTGCCATCGTTCATTATGAAGCGACGCCGGAGACGGATGTGCCTTTGGAACCAAAGGGTTTCCTGTTGCTGGACAGTGGTGCTCAATATCTTGAAGGTACGACGGACATCACACGTACGATTGCGCTCGGTCCTCTGACAGAAGAGCAGAGACGGGTCTATACCTTGGTGCTGAAGGGTCATATCCAGATAGAACTTTGTAGGTTCCCCAGTGGCAGTAGCGGTACACAACTTGACATCCTGGCCCGTAAGGATATGTGGCGTGCGGGTATGAACTATCTGCATGGCACGGGTCACGGCGTGGGCTCTTATCTGAATGTGCATGAAGGTCCTCATCAGATCCGTATGGAATGGAAACCGGCTCCGTTAGTGGCAGGTATGACGGTGACTGACGAACCGGGTATCTATCTCGCTGGTAAGTTCGGCGTCAGAATAGAAAACACCTTACTGATCACTTATTACAATGAAACGGAGTTTGGTAAGTTCCTGCAGTTTGAACCGCTCACCCTTTGTCCTATCGATAAGAAACCGATTATCAAGGAGATGATGCTGCCTGAAGAAATCGAATGGCTCGACCAATATCACCAGCGTGTGCTTGATGCGCTCTCGCCCCGTCTTGATGACGATGAAATAGAGTGGTTACAGGAAGCCTGTGCACCTCTTTGAGACTGAAAACCAGGAAAATGTGGCTTGTTTTAATAAAAATATGGTAAAAACTTGGTGGATTTGCAAAAAAGTAGTAACTTTGCACCCGCTTTTCGTGGCCCTGTGCCCGAAACATGAAGTTTAACATAAAATATTTAAAACAAAAAACAATGATTATTGTACCAGTAAAAGAAGGCGAGAACATTGAGAAGGCTCTCAAGAAGTTCAAGAGAAAGTTCGAGAAGACAGGTGTTGTAAAGGAATTGCGTCGTCGTCAGCAGTTCGACAAGCCGTCTGTTCTGAAGCGCCTGAAGATGGAGCACGCCGTTTACGTACAGCAGCTTCGTACTAACGAGGAATAAAAAAAGTTCCCGAAAATTTGGTAGTTTCGAAAATTATCCGTAAATTCGTAGCCGAATACCAGTTGGTGGCGATTTATGATGATTAACCAGTTTCTAAACTACCTGCGCTATGAGCGGAATGCATCTCCGCAGACGGTGCAGACATACGAGGAAAGCCTTCGGGAATTTGAATCGTATCTGAGTCTTAGGGATAACGGGCTCTTTATAGAGACGGCTGATGCCGACTTGATCCGTGACTGGATGGAGAGTCTGATGGATAAAGGAAACACTGCCTCAACTATCAATAAGAAGTTGAGTGCTCTGCGTTCCTTTTATCGCTTTGCCCTAAAACGGAAACTGGTTGAAAAGGATCCCGCCCACTGTATCACAGGGCCAAAGAAGTCGAAGCCACTGCCGCAGTTCCTCCGTGAGGGTGAGATGGATCACCTGCTCGACGGTCTGGAATGGGATGATACTAATTATAAAGATGTACGCGCACGTACCATATTATTATTATTCTATGAGGCAGGACTAAGACGCGCCGAACTGATCGGACTCAATGATGGCGATGTGGACTTCGCAACAGGTCAGTTGAAAGTGACTGGCAAGCGGAACAAACAACGCATCGTACCTTTCGGCAAGGAGTTGGCTGAGGCCCTGAACGCTTATCGGACTGTCCGTGACGAACAAGGAGGGAAGGGCAGCGATGCTTTCTTCCTGAACGACAAGGGAGACCGGATGACGGCGCCGCAGGTGTATAGCCTGGTACGTAAGTATCTGTCGGCGGTTACTTCCCTGAAGAAACGCTCCCCCCACGTGCTCAGGCATACTTTTGCCACGGCGATGCTGAATCACGGTGCAGATCTGGAGAGTATTAAGAATCTGCTCGGACACGAGAGTGTCAGTACGACGGAGATCTATGCCCACACGACGTTCGAGCAGTTGAAGCGAATTTATAAAGAGGCTCATCCGCGAGCCTGACTCTTTTTTAATAACTATCTAAAATAGGAGGTATTTATGGAGATTAAGATTCAGTCGATTCATTTCGACGCTACCGAGAAGTTAGAGGCGTTCATCGAAAAGAAGGTCGCCAAGTTAGAAAAATCTTTTGAGGATATACAGAAAGTAGAGGTGCAGTGTAAAGTAGTGAAGCCCGCTACCGCCCAGAATAAGCAGGTAAGTCTGACTGTGGCAGTGCCAGGAAACACGTTGTATGTAGAGAAGGTTAGTGATACTTTTGAAGAAAGTGTTGATCTTTGCGTGGATTCTATGCGTGCTCAACTACAGAAATTCAAGGAAAAATTAAGGAATAGATAAAAAAAACTTGGAAAAGTTTTGGTAATTCAAAAATAAGTAGTAACTTTGCAGCCGTTTTCCGATAGGTCGTAAATCTGAATCAGAGAGCGGCTGC
>ONNY01000154.1 GCA_900319305.1 uncultured Prevotella sp. | reverse complement strand
CTCCCAGGGATTGCCAATCGTCGCCACCGTATAACCATCGTACTTAACGATGGAGATCAGTGACGCGTATTTGAAATCCACTTTGTCACCGCCTCCCTGCTGGGCGGACGGACCACCGCAGGAAAGCAGCGACAAAGCGAGGATGAGTCCACAGAGAATTCTCATTATTGATATACAATTGTTTGTGTGTCCAATGTAAACTCAATAACATGAGGGTCGATACCCGTTACAAAATTTGAGCCTTCAACATATTTATACACTCCTTCACTTTCAAACTGATAAACATTGGCATAACCTGGCAACTTAATATCTGCCTTCTCAGTATCAGGACTTTTGGTACGAGAAGCTATTACAAGTAAACCTTTTAGCGGATCAACACCAATAGCAACTGGACTAAAAATCTCATGACCTGTGTCGTCCTTCAAAGTGATGGACTTCTTTGATCCTGTGGCGGTATTGTATTGAGTATAGGTTGGCTTTTCATCACTACCATAGGGAGCATTGAACGTCACAAGATTGTAGCCAACTGCATTTCCATACGAATCATAAACATAGCCTACACCCAGACCTGTGGCATTCTCTATGATCTGCGTGACATTGCCGTTATTATAGTAAAAAAGACCTGCCTCAAACTGCTTTGTATAGTCTTCGTTGTAATATCCCCAATCAAGAAAATAAAAACCATCACCTTCGGCAACAACTTCCTGAGGATTGCGAATCTTTTCATGAGTAATCGTCTCGACTTTTCCAAGACTTCCGTCAGAAGCCAAAGGAATCTTAGAGATGGATCCACCACCCTTACCATAGTTACTATTGCAGACATAGAGTAGAGGAGCAGAGTATGTACCACCGAGTGACAGACCCTCTGGTGCATTGCCAACCTGTTTCATGTCGGTAACGGTGAGCGTCTTTGCATCCATCCTGGCCACATAGTTGCCATAGGTCGTGAAGTAGATATTGTCACCAAAACCAGTAATACAACGCGGACCCAGACCTTCGGTCTCACCCATCTCTTTGGTCGTGCTGATACGATCGACTTTCATCGTTTTTCTGTTAAATACAACAATCATGTTATCTGTATTCACAACTATAAAAATCGTATCACCTTTGGTATAAGCATCGTTTGGAGTATCCCCAAGTTCGCCAATTCCAGAGAATAGTTGCTGAGCTTTCAAAGTGTTATAGTCGTAAAGAGTAAGGCTACCGTTATTGCCCCCCCAAATACCACAGTTCACTACATATAGTCCTGACGTAACTGTAACCTTTGTAGGCTGATTGCTATTACTATTGCCATTGTCGCCCAGACAAGAGGTGAGGAACGAAGCACTCACCACCAGCATCATAAAACTTAAAATGTACTTTTTCATCTTTTTTTTATTTTAAATTTGATATTTCACTGATAACTGCCAGCTTAGGCCTGGCATTGGATAGAACTGGACAATCTCATACTGGGTATCGAAGAGGTTCTTCAGGTCGAAACGGGCCTCCAACGACTGTCCGTTCCAAAAGAAAGTATGCCAGGCCGTCAGACCTGTATCCCAATATCCTTTGACTTTGGTACCCTCATAATGATTGTTGTCAGTCCAACGGCTACTGACACCTGAGCCATGCAAGGAGAGACTGACCCAGGGATTCTCCCATCCGATGGCTACACTACCTGTATGCTTAGGTATATAGGCAATCTGGTTGCCATAATAAGGCGACGACGGATTAGTATGGTTCTCTGCCTGCTGATAGCTGTAATTTCCTGAGAATTGCAGATGGTTCTCCTGATTGAGACGACAGGTCAAGTTCGCCGTCAACTCTCCGCCCAATACGCTGACTTTTCCCACGTTCACACAGGTCCAGATAAACATATTATAAGGTACGGCCACGATCATATCCTTCACGTGGTTGTAATAACCATCGAAGGTAACCTGGAAATCACAGTCTTCCGACTTCGTGTTATAGGTCACACCTAAATTATATTGGTCTGTGCTCTCAGGTAACAAGTCAGTACTACCATAATGGAAATAGTAGCTCTCGTTGAAAGTGGGCGAGCGGAAGATGTTCTTATACGACGCCCTTAGGAAGAGATCCTGATCCGCCACCAACTGGTAGGACAATGAGACAGAAGGTGACAAACGCCGCATGTCGCGCGCACTACCACCCTCTTGTGCATCATTCAGATAGAGCGAATAGAGCAGACGGGCCTGTGCCGTCAGCCTGCCTTGACGATATTTAGCCGTAGCCGACTGAAGAATCGTGTGTCGATAGGGTTTTTTGTTGATAGTCCTCTCTGACGAACTGTTAAGATTGTTAAAACTATAATCCAACGAATAGTCGAAGCTCCACTGATCCGATGGCGTGAAGAGTACAGCGGCTGAGGTATAGGCCTCACGCTGCCAGTAACTGGCATCATAGCTGTTATTCGGAATTAAGGGATTCTTATAGACTGAGGCATTCCAGTTGAATTTTGCACTCCACTTCAACGACCAGCCTGAACAGTTGTGGGTCAGATACTGTAGTTGTCCGAAGATATTTTGATCACGCAAACTTTCCTTGCACAAATTGCTATAAAAATGCACCACACCAGGCAACTGGCGGTCGTTGTCATAGTAATACATCTTTCCACTAAGACGATTGAAGCCATCAGGTGTCCACACAAAGTTCATTTCCCCATGTCCTGTATTCATCCTATTATTCGTACGACGATCGTTAATAATCGATTCACTCGTTTTCAATTCGTAAGGGTAGTCATTCTCAGCATAGGTATATTCCCCTGTCACAGAGAAGGCAAAGGTCTCGCTCAGATTCTGCTCATAGCGCAGGAACGGACTCACATAACCAAAGGAGCCAGCCTTCACCTGAGCCGTCAGATGGGGATGCTTATCGCCTGTCGGCATGCCGATGGTCTGGATATTCAGCACGGCAGAGGCAGAAGCGTTGCGGGCAGGGATAAAGATGTCGTCATTATCGCCCACCACCAATGAGAGATACTCCACATTATCGAGTGAATAGCGCGAGAGGTCGATTTCGCCGCTCTGACAGTCGCTCAGCATGATACCGTCATAACTCACACCCGTATGCTTGGCACTGAAACCACGAACAGACACCGTCTTCAGGCCTCCTGCCCCACCATAGTCGCGCAAGGTGATACCAGCCATACGATGCAGGGCGTCGGCCACATCCGTCACACCCAGACTCAGCATCTGCTCACGGTCGAGGATGCGGAGGGGCGCCGTACTCCTCACCTCGTGCTGACGACGACTCTCTGTCACCGTCACTTCACGAAGCTGATGGGTCCTGTCCGTAATGGTATCATTGCGAACAGCCTGCCCTTGAGCGATATTCGTCATCAGGCAGGCTATCAGTAGTATGTGTCTGTTTCGCCTCATTGCGCTGCAAAGTTACATAAAAATTGCGAAACACACACATTTTTCACAAAAATTACCTATGTGAGCAGCCGATGGCCCAAATCTTCGCGCTGGCAGATGCCGATAATCTGGCTCACCACCTCATCCATCTTCGGCACCTGCGCCACATAATATGAGGGATAATCGGCACAAAGCACCACCAAGTTCATCGCCCTCACGCGGATGCCATAATGCGTCTCCAGCATATAACGATAGGGTATCGGGCAGGTTGATGCCGTTCAGACTCATCTTCCCGTTGAAACCCTCCGTGATAGGCTGTCCAAAGGCGTTCACCACTTTTGCGCTGCGCTTCCAGTCGTAAATCGTAAACTCTCCGTCATCCTCCTGACAGATCAAGTCGATGGTGCCTGCTATATTCAGCGCCGTATCATAGACGGGCCATTCCTGACGATAGGGCTGGATGGCATAATCTTTCACGAACTGCAGGAAATGCTGCTTTTCTTTCTCAACAGATATCTCTTCTATCTCACCTCGATAGCAGAAGGGATAGATGGTCTCAAAGGTGCCATCACGGAAGTAGTTCTCCGTCTGGGCATGTACGAAGGTGCCCACCTCACTGGCCATCGTGCCGATCCTGTCCCAGCGGTCGAGTGCCTCCTCTACAGGGATACCTTTGTTCTGCCATTGGCGTTCTGCTGCTGCCAAGGGATTGAAGCACTCGAAGAAGTAACCCACCAACGAACTCACAGGCAACAGTCGCTGCCTGCCCTGATAGATATAGATATGTTCATAGGGCTCGAAGTCGATATGCGCATCCTGTTCATAGCGGCCTGCATCCCTGAAGGTGGCCATCTTCTCCTGCATATCAGCAGTCCGAGGGAAGGGCTTCATCTGCGCCATACACTGACACTCCGCTGGAGTCATCGTGCAGCATGACGGCTCATGAGGCGTCTGGGCAGAGGTGACAGCCTGCACCCTTGCCGCCATCTTCTGAGCCTCCGCTTTTGTCCAGCGCTTTACTGGGGGCAGAGGTGCCTCTGACAACTGGGGTAATGCCAAGCCAGACACGTGGGTCTTCAACAACGTTATCAGATAGTCGGCACAAGCTTTATGATGGTTCCACACCTGCCGCTCAGCGAATCTAACCACTATCCAGCCCAATCGTGTCAGCAAACCATCACGATAGTCATCGCCACACGTCAGATAGTGCTGGGGCGCTCTGGTACAAGAGTCGAAGGGTTCATCGATCTCCACAGCGATCCGCACATCAGGCCGACCCTCCACCAGAATCACCAGATCAGGACAGATCAGCAGCAACTGATCTGACACACAGATGCCCACATCGTTTCTGAACGTCAGTTCCTCAGGCATCTGCTCACCCAACCACTCACAGAAACGGGCTTTCAACCTGCTCACCTCATGGCGGCAGTCTTCGCGAAAAGGGTAAAGCACCGTTCCCGGCTCTGGAAGGTGCAGGATAGGATAGGTATCTTGTATCACTGTATCAAGCCTCACCTTTAGTGAGGTCAAAGGGTGCGATGGGGTCTGCTTGCTGATTGGGAATGCGGATCGTGCCAAACTCATTCTCATACCGCATGATATTCTCCTGAAGAGCTGCCAGCAGTCGCTTGGCGTGCTCTGGTGCAAGAATCACCCGACTCTTCACCTGGGCTTTCGGCACCCCAGGCAGCACACGTGCAAAGTCGATGATAAAATCACTGCTCGAATGCGTGATGATGGCAAAATTGGCATACTCGCCCTGCGCCACATCCTGTGGCAACTCCAGTTGCAGCCCTTGCTGCTCTTTGTTGTTATCGTTCATACTCACTAAAATCTCCAAATACTAATAGCTACCACTTGTTTGCTCTGCTGAGCACTTTGGGCTTTAGCCCGTTCACGTCTTGTACTCATCGGCAAAGATACATTATAAGTTCCAAACTTCCAAGAATTCTTGGGGATTTAACACGAAATTTAGCATTCTGATTTCTCATACGCATTCAGTTTTAAAGTTAGACAATATGTTTTCGACTGCAAAGATACATACTTCTTACGAAACAGCCAAATCTTTACTGTACAAATTTCAAAACCAACACAAAAGAGACGACTCCTTATGTTATCTTCTAAATAGGTCATAAGGCTCAAAATATATTCCCAGTATGGGAATGTTTGGTTCCCAGGCTGGGAACATTTCATTCCCAACGTGGGAATTAGTTCTTCCCGTAATGGGAATGGTTTTCGAGATTGAAAAGGAGCCTGCCAACACCTAACGTATCACCTAACAGAACTCCTAACAAACACCTAACAATCATCTAACATACACCTAACATCGGGCTTTTACCTCAATTATTATAGTCACAGCCTAAGGTGTTAGGTGATATGTTAGGTGTTAGGTGTTTACAGAGAAAAATCTGAAACGTACTTCAGAACAAGCTATCGCCCAAACAGCAGGCAGAGATTCTGGTGATCATTATGCTCCTTTATTGATGCCGCCTACGACATCGTCGTTATCGATACTATGCTCTGTCTTTTTGACGCTGGCTTTGAGTGAACCAAAACGATAAGTAATGGCTATCGTGAAGCTGCGGGCCCGATTCCAGGATTGCTGGAAATCACGATAATTGCCATTCACCGTTTCTGCCTCCGACGACCAATACTTGTTGAATGGCGCATTGGCAGCTATCCTCACTGTTAAGCGATCAGCCTTGAGGAAGGAACGCTGAAGTGATGCATAATATCCGAAATAAGAATGTCGCATCGTGTAAACATCTGACGGACTACGGCCTATCTTACCATAGGAGCTCAGATAGAGCAGCAATTTCCAAGGGAGCTTCTGCGACAGGTTGACGTAGTAATTGTCAGACCATCCAAAAGTGCGATAGCCCAGATTC
>ONNY01000121.1 GCA_900319305.1 uncultured Prevotella sp. | reverse complement strand
CACCGGTGTGCAGACCTCGCTCCAGATGAAGAGCGACGACGGCCTGTATATCAACATCCATGAGGCAGCCTGTCAGGACTATGCCACGATGCATCTCGAGCTCGTGGATGCCGAGACCAAACATCTCTCCGAGAAGCTCATGGGTGGCAGCAATGCCTATACCCCCGATCCGAAGCCTACGCCCTATCCCCTGCCAGAGGTCTTTACGTTTGTGAGTCATCTGACGCCTGACGCCACTGGTCTGAAGGGTGCGATGCAGACACCCTGTGAGACCCCTTGGCGCACGGTGATGGTATCGGACGATGCCCGCGACATGCTCTCGAACAACCTCATTTTGAACCTCAACGAGCCCTGTAAGCTTGAGGATACCTCCTGGATCCATCCCACGAAGTACTGCGGCGTGTGGTGGGAGATGATCGTGGGTCGCGGCTCCTGGCATTACACCAACGACTTCCCCTCGATCAAACTCGATCAGATCGACTGGAGTAAGGTGAAGCCCAACGGCACCCACAAGGCTAATAACGAGAACGTGAAGCGTTACATCGACTTCGCCGCCAAGAACGGTCTCGACCAGGTGTTGGTAGAGGGTTGGAACGTAGGTTGGGAAGACTGGGCGAACATGTGGAAGCGCGACGTGTTCGACTTCGTGACTCCCTATCCCGACTTCGACATCAAGATGCTCAACGACTATGCCCACTCGAAGGGCGTGAAACTGCTGATGCACCACGAGACCTCCAGCTCGTCACAGAACTACGAGCGTCATATCAAGGAGGCTTTCGAGCTGATGAACCAATACGGCTACGATGCCGTGAAGACGGGTTACGTGGGAGATATCATCCCACGTGGCGACCACCACTACTCGCAGTCGATGAACAACCACTACCTCTATGACCCGTCCGACAGGTCTCTGCCGCACCTGGCCCAACCTCGTAGGCGGAGAGAGTGCACGCGGTACGGAGTATGAGGCTTTCGGCGGCTCGAACCCCGATCATACCTGCATCCTGCCGTTCACCCGCTTGCAAGGTGGTCCGATGGACTACACGCCTGGTATCTTCGTCACCAAACTCTCGGAGTGGAGCAACAACACCTCTTGGGCACGTATCACGATTGCCGGATCACTGGCCCTTTATCTGACGATGTACTCTCCCCTGCAGATGGCTGCCGACCTGCCAGAGAATTACGAGAAGTTCGACGATGCCTTCCAGTTTATCCGTGACGTGGCTTGCGACTGGGACGACTCCAAGTATCTGGAGGCAGAGCCAGGCGACTATATCACCGTGGCCCGTAAGGCAAAGGGGACTGACAACTGGTTCGTGGGTGGCAAGTGCGACGAGAACGGTCATCAGACCACATTGAAACTCAACTTCCTCGACAAGGGGCGCAAGTATGACTGCACCATCTATGCCGATGAGAAGGATGCCCACTACGAGACTAATCCGCAGGCTTACACCATCACCAAGAAGGTGGTGACGGCCAAGGACGTGCTCAAACTGAAAGAAGCCCCCGGTGGCGGTTTTGCGATCTCACTACAGGACTTAATGACTTTTGAATTATGAAAATCAAGTTAATATTCGCCAGTATATTGTCTATGCTGCTACCCCAGAAGGTAGCAGCACAGCCTTTTCAAGAGGTGATCTATTCACCTGAAAAGACCGTGTTCACCCTCTTTGCACCCAACGATGCGAAACAGGTCGTGGTGCGTATCTATGACGTAGGTCTTGGCGGGAAGGCCAAGAAGAGCGTGAAGATGAAACGTATCGCCAACGAACAGTGGCAGACCACCGTGAAGGGCGACCTGATGGGTAAGTTCTATACCTTCGACATGGGACAGGGCGAATGCCCGGGTGTGTTCGCCAAGGCCGTCGGTGTGAACGGCAAGCGAGGCGCCATCATCAACTTCTCCAAGACCGACCCAGAGGGCTGGAATCAGGATCAGCATCCCGTCACGAAGTCGCCTGCCGACCTCGTGATCTACGAGATGCACCATCGTGACTTCTCCATCAACCGCCCCGATGCCAAGTATCCTGGCAAGTTCATGGCCCTGACAGAGCCCTGGGCCATCAGTCACCTGAAAGAGCTCGGTGTGAACGCTGTCCACATCCTCCCCTCTTATGACTATGGTTCGGTGGATGAGACACGCCTCAGCGACAACAAATACAACTGGGGTTACGACCCTGTGAATTATAACGTGCCCGAGGGTGGCTACTCTACTGATCCTTACAAGCCAGAGGTGCGCATCCGTGAGTTCAAGCAGATGGTGAAAGCCCTCCATGAGGCAGGTATCCGCGTGATCCTCGACGTGGTATATAACCACACCTACGACATCGAACACTCCAACTTCCAGCGCACCTATCCCGACTATTTCTATCGTAAAACCGCTGACGGACAGTACAGCAACGGGATGCGCCAGTTTATGCTGGAGAGCGTGAAATACTGGATCAACGAGTACCATATCGACGGGTTCCGCTTCGACCTGATGGGTGTCCACGACATCGAGACAATGAACCAGATCCGTGCGATGGTGGATGCCATCGACCCCACCATCTATATCTATGGTGAGGGCTGGAGCGCAGGCAGCTGTGCCTATCCGCAGGAGCAGCTCGCCATGAAAGCCCATATCTACCGGATGCCAGGCATCGCAGCTTTCAGCGACGAGATCCGCGACGCCCTGCGCGGACCGTTCTCCGACGACACGGTGACAGGTTGGATTGGTGGCAAGGACGAGACAGAGAGCATTAAATTCGGCATTGCAGGAGCCATCCAGCATCCCCAGATCGACATGACGAAGGTGAACTATGCCAAAGAGCCCTGGGCTCTCGAACCCACACAGATGATCTCCTACGTGAGCTGTCACGACGACATGTGTCTCGTGGATCGCCTCAAGGCCAGCATCCCCGGCATCACGGAAGAAGAGCTGATCCGTCTCGACCTGTTGGCACAGACAGCCGTCTTCACCTCACAGGGTGTGCCTTTCATGCTGAGCGGTGAAGAACTGTTGCGCAATAAGAAAGGTGTGCACAACAGTTTCGAATCGCCGGACAGCATTAACCAGTTGGATTGGACCAACAAAACAAAGTATCCGCAGGTCTTTGCGTATTACAAGAATCTCATCGCCCTCAGAAAGCATCATCCCGCCTTCCGCTTGGGCAATGCCGACCTTGTACGCAAGCACCTGGAGTTCCTCGACGCCCCAGCAGGTGTTGTGGCTTATCGCCTGAAGAATTATGCCGGCAGAGACGACTGGCGTGACATCATCGTCATCCTCAATGCCAACAAGTCGGATGTGGAGGTGGCCATCCCCAACGGAGACTATACCATCGTCTGCAGTGATGGCTGTATCGACGAACAGGGCATGGGTATCCTTCAAGGCGGGAAAGCCGTCGTATCCCCTCAGTCAGCGTTTATTTTACACAACACGAAACAGAGATGATGTGGCTGTTGTCTTCCTACTGCCCTATTTGGCCTTAATAGTCATTGTGGCAGTAGGAAGACTGCTTTTGATGGTCACCTGCGCTTTGCCTTTTGACTGGCTGCCACGTACCACCAACAGCGCACGGCCTTTCCAGGTAGTGACACGTGGAGAAGTCTTGGGCTCACGGTCTTTCAAGTCAGCCGTAGCAAAGGCCATCATCTTACCTTGTCCTTCTACAATGGCCTCACACGGGATGGCTGCGTCAGGACAGACACGCCCTTCCCGATCTACGACCTCAAGGGTGATAAACGCCAGGTCCTGACCATCGGCAGTTATAACAGACCGGTCAGCGGTCAACCTGATACGGGCAGGTTCTCCGGCAGTACTGAGCGTCACACTCTTTCCACCAGCCTTTGCACACAGGGTACCTTCCTCGTAGGGCACACTGAACACAGCCTTGAACTCCGTACTGCGATCTACCTTCTGCCTCCCCACTTCCTTATCATTCAGATAGAGTGTCACCTCAGGCGCTTTGGTATATACCTCCACCTCGATGGGCTTACCCTTCCATTTGGGCCAATTCCAGCTTTCCCATGTCGGATAAACACTCCAGGAGGTCATGTTGATCTTACCATGATAGCCATCCGGCTCGCGGACAGCCATATACAAATCATCTGAGTCGTTCCATAATATCTCGCGATAGTGACTGATGGGTTTGCGCCAGCCCGTGATGTCCACGTCGCCGCAGTAAGCACCATGCCATTCAGGCATACCACCTTCAACCCAGTGCTCACCAGGCCGTTCCCCCTCATAATAGTTACGTCCGATGCCGGATTCTCCCAGATAGTCGAGACCAGTCCAAACGATATCACCCACGATGTAGGGATAGTCGTGTACTAACTGCCAATTCTTAAAGGCATCGCGTGGAAAGCTCTCCGTCTGCCACATCACCCGTTTGGGATTGCGCTGATGATCGGTAGCATGCTTGAAGATCATGTAGTTATAACCACCGATATCGAGCACATCGAAGTGGGGATCGTAAATCTCCCAATCTGCGTCCCAGGCACAGAGCGCCTCTGTCACAGGGCGCGTCTTGTCGTAATCCAGAACGGCTTGTTTCAACTGACGGGCTGTAGTGATGACGCGGATATCCTTACGTTCTATCACTTCATTGCCAATGCTCCAGCAGATGATGCTGGGATGATTGCGGTCGCGCTCCACCATCGCACGGATATCCTCACGATAGCACGAATCAATCAGTGTGGAGTAATCGTAGGGTTTCTTGGCCGTGCGCCAACCGTCAAACACTTCACCGATAACGAGCATCCCTATCGAATCGCAGGCATCAAGGAAGGCACGGGTGGTTGGGTTATGACTGGTGCGGATCAGGTTAAAGCCAGCCTCTTTCATCTGACGTACCTTACGCACTTCGGCGGCGTCGAAGGCCATCGCACCCAGCACACCGTCGTCATGGTGCACGCAGGCACCATTGATAAGCAACGGCTGGCCGTTCAGCACGAAGCCCCTCTCTGCATCAAACGAGCACGAGCGGATGCCATAATCCACAGTCTGCCTGTGGATCACCTTCCCGTTCTCTTTCAGTTCAGCATTCAGCTGGTAACGATAAGGATCATCGGGCGACCACAAATGTGGATTTCTGATAACGAATGAGGTTGATACGGTCTTCGACCGACGGGCAGGCACGCTGACCATCATCTGTCCGGCGCCTATGGCCACTAAGGCGTTCCTGTCACAGTCGGATTCATTCTCAACCGTTGCCTCCACTTTCACAAGGGCGCTGTCGGATGACACTTCAGGCGTTGTGACAAACACGCCGTTCTCTGCCAGATGCAAGGCAGGCATCGTCTCCAGCCACACGTGGCGATAGATGCCCGATCCCGTGTACCACCGGCAGTTGGGCTGCTCACTATTATCCACATCGACAACAACCTCGTTTGGTCGTTTGTCATGATTCAGGTAAGGTGTCACATCAACGGTGAAAGGCGTATAGCCGTATGCGTGCTGACCGGCTTTCCGACCGTTTACCGTCACTGTGGCTCTCTGATATACACCCTCAAAATGAAGTTTCACGATCTCACCCTTCGGTGTTGCGAATTTCTTCCGATACTTACCCTTGCCGCCTGGATACCAGCCGCCATCCGTCCCCGAGGCACCAGTTGCCGGGTCGGGAGCAAATGCTATCGCCCAGTCGTGGGGCACGTCAACACTGATGGTTTTGCCATCGTAAGAGAACTCCCAGGCACTATCGAAGCGCGTTTTTGTCTGTGCCGACACATTGATACTGGCGAAAAGGATGGCAGCAAGCATCCACTGTTTACTTTGTAGTTTCATGTTTTGGGTTTTAAAAAGATCATAATCTTATTCTAGCTGCAAAGATATACATTATTTTTGAATTATAGAGCAAAACCAGCCAATTTTTATGCTTCTGTTCCAACGGTCAGCGTTAATTTTATACAAATCGTCGAAAAATTGAGGCAAAAAAGTATCATTGTATGAAGAAAAATGCCTATCTTTGCAACCTGTGAACTAAGCATTACTTTTTTAACTCAAAATGAATATGAATAATGTACCTGTAATTAAGGTGGGTATCGTCGCCGTAAGTCGCGACTGTTTCCCCGAGTCATTGGCAGTTAACCGCCGCAAGGCCGTTATCGCTAAGTATGAAGAAAAGTTTGGTAAGGAAGGCATCTACGAGTGTCCTATCACCATCGTTGAGAGTGAGATCCACGCTCAGCAGGCACTGGAGGATGTGAAGAAGGCTGGTTGTAACGCACTCTGCGTTTACCTGGGCAACTTCGGTCCTGAGATCTCTGAGACCATGATCGCTGACTGGTTCCAGGGTCCCACCATGTTCTGCGCTGCTGCTGAGGAGACTCAGAAAGACCTGATCGACGGTCGTGGCGACGCTTACTGCGGTATGCTGAATGCCAGTCAGGCTCTGAGCCTGCGCAAGACCCGCGCCTATATCCCAGAGGAGCCCGTTGGCGACGCTGGTCAGTGCGCTGAGATGATTCACGAGTTCCTGCCTATCGCCCGCGCTATCGTAGGTCTGCAGAACCTGAAGATCATCAGCTTCGGTCCCCGTCCAAACAACTTCCTGGCTTGTAACGCTCCTATCCGTGCCCTGTATGATCTCGATGTTGAGATTGAGGAGAACTCAGAGCTCGACCTGCTCGAGGCTTTCCAGAAGCACCAGGGCGATCCCCGTATCGACGGTGTAGTAAAGGATATGGCTGCTGAGCTCGGTACAGGTAATAAGATTCCTTCAGTGCTGCCTAAGCTCGCTCAGTATGAGCTGACACTGACCGACTGGATCGAGGCTCACAAGGGCTCTCGTCAGTTCGTGGCTATGGCCAACAAGTGCTGGCCTGCCTTCCAGACCATGTTCGGTTTCGTGCCTTGCTACGTGAACAGCCGTCTGACCGGTCGTGGTATCCCCGTAGCCTGTGAGGTTGATATCTATGGCGCTCTGAGTGAGTACATCGGAACCTGTATCAGCCAGGATGCCGTAACGCTGCTCGACATCAACAACACCGTGCCTCAGGATATGTTCGAGGAGAGCATCAAGGGCAAGAAGTTCGCTTGCGACAGCTACACCGAGAAGGAGATCTTCATGGGCTTCCACTGTGGTAACACCGCTTCAAGCAAGATTTGCAACTGTCAGATGTGCTTCCAGCGCATTATGGCTCGCGCTCTGCCTGTTGAGGTAACCAATGGTACCCTCGAGGGTGACATCCAGCCAGGTCTGGCTACTGTATATCGTCTGCAGTCAACTGCCGACACCAAGCTCCGCGCTTACATCTATCGTCACGTCCTCATCGAGAAGCACTACCCACACCACTGCGCCGTGATGTTCGGTCATCAGGGTAAGTATCTCTGGGAGGTTCTCAAGTACATGGGCATTCCCGTTGACGAGATCGACTACAACTTCCCGAAGGGTAACTTCTATCCCACAGAGAATCCTTTCGCATAAGTTTATGCAGCATCAATCAATAAAGCCCCGCTCCTCCGAGCGGGGTTTTATGATTAATGTCACCTCGCGTCCTCCCTTTGTCACCTCGAGCGCAGTCGAGAGGTCTCTGTCATCTCAAAAGATCTCTCCATGCGCTTCGTTTAGTCGAGATGACAAGAAAGGGTGGCAGTGCTTTTCGATTTTGAGGGCTTTTTGATTTAGTGAGTAAAAAAATCACAAATTGGTTTCTCTTCTCTTTTTTATTTGTATCTTTGCCAGCGAAATGAATGTTGAACCCATTAATGATTAACTTATGAAGCAACTATTATCAACCATTATGTTTGCCGTCTTCGCTATGGCGGGGCAAGCACAACCTCTGTCGAACGAAGTTCAACCTTTGTTAAAGACTCATGTGGAAACAGGCGATGTTGAGGGTGACCTTGAGGGCTCTGTCGCCGTGTATAAAGCGATTCCCTATGCAGCTCCTCCCGTGGGTGACCTGCGATGGAAGGCGCCGCAGCCTGCCAAACCCTGGGCGGGTGTGCTGAAGGCTGAAGACGTGGCGAAGTGGCCCCCACAGCCTGAAAAGAGTTATGTGAAGTACGACATGATGAGTGAGGACTGTCTGTATCTGAGTGTTGCCACACCTGCCAAGAGTGTCGATGAGGCGCTGCCTGTGATGGTGTTTATCCATGGTGGTGCTTTCCGTACGGAGCATTATGGTGGCGACCTGTGGCAGAGTCTGGCTCGTAGAGGGGTGGTGACTGTATCCATCGAGTATCGTGCAGGCGCACTGGGATTTATGGCGCATGCCGATCTGGCCAAGGAAGCGGATGGGCACACGGGCAACTACGGTATGCTCGACCAAATCTTCGCTCTGCAGTGGGTGCAGCGTAACATCAAGAACTTCGGCGGCGACCCCTCGAAGGTGACGATCTTCGGTGAGTCGGCTGGTGCCGTGAGTTGTCATATCCTCTGTGCCTCGCCATTGGCCAAGGGGTTGTTCCGTGCCTGTATCAGTCAGAGCGGCGCCATGATGAGTCCGATGAATGTGATGAATCAGCAGATGGCTCAGATGTATGGTCAGTTGTTTATGGGCCAGTTGAAGAAGAACTCCATCGCCGAGATGCGCCAGATGGATGCCAAGGATCTGACGGGAAACGATGCGAACTTCCAGGCATGCCAGCCGATCGTGGATGGGTACGTGATACCAGAACCTATCTACAGTCTCTATGAGAAGGGCAACTACAACGATGTGCCTGTGCTGATCATGCATAACGGCGACGAGGGAGCTGTGGAATACGACAGTGTGAGCACGGAACAATACAATCAGTTCTTCCGTCAGCTACCAGGAGAGTGGGCCGACAAGGCGAAGGCGCTGTTTCCAGGCAATACCGCTGAGGAGCGTCTCTTCAGTCTGCGCGATGTGACGCGCGATATAGGCTTCGGATGGCCTGCCTATGCCTGGGCAACCCAGCAGAAGCAGACAGGTAAGAGTCCTGTGTATGTGGCTTATCTGGCTCAGAAGTCGGACACAACGGTCTATGCCAAGGGTAATCGTCGTGGCGCAGCCCATGCCGATGACATCATGTATCTGAAGGGTGTGTTCGATGATAAGGCTGACAGGTTCCCACAGGAGAAGCTGGTGGGCGACCTGATGCAGCAATACTGGGTGAACTTCGCCAAGACGGGTGGTGATCCTAACGCCGACGGGCTACCTCAATGGCCTGTGTTCGAGGCTGACAAACCTACCGTGATGCAGTTTAACAACGGGGCATCGCTCATCACGGTTCCTAATCGGGAGCGCATCCAGCTCATCGATGATTTTATGAAGTTTGTCCGCTCACAAATCAAGTTCACTAACTAAAGAAAAATCCTCGGCCGTTTGGTCGAGGATTCTTCTTTTTGCATATCTATGATTACTTAAAGATCTTCTGGGCGAACATCGTCAGATAGATGCGCCAGTTGCGCCAGATGTGACCGCCATCGGTCTCCACATACTCATACTTGTAACCCTTGCTGTCCCAGTAGTTACGCAGATCAACGGTGCTCTGATAGAGGAAGTCGGTCTTACCCATACCCATCCAGTAGAGCTTGGGCTTGCTGCCAAACAGAGTGGCTGACTGCTTTGCGAAATCGGGGTTCTTCTTAATCTGCTCTGCAAACGAATCCTGATAACCGCCATTGGCCAAGTGCAGACCTGCTGAGAAGAGTCCGAAGTAGTCGAACTTGTTGGGATAGAGCAGACTCACGTGGAAGGTGTGACCACCACCCATGGACAAACCGCAGATGCATGAAGCTCTCAGGAATCGAGGCTGCAGCCGGTGCGGTAGGACCTGTACCGCTGTCGCGGAAGCCGGGGGTGTACATACCAAACGACCACTCACCAGGAGCAGCCTGACAGTTGGGGTTACCATTCGGCATCACCACAATCATGGGCTTTGCCTTACCAGTGGCAATCAGGTTGTCGAGGATCTGAGCAGCACGTCCGAGTTCGCTCCAAGCGTTCTCGTCGCCACCGGCACCATGCAACAGGTAGAGCACCGGATATTTACCGCCCTTGTCATAGCCAGCAGGGGTGTAGATGGTCATACGACGCTGCATCTTCAGCGTAGGACTGTTGTAGGCACCTCGTTCACACGATACAGATCACCCTTGTCGCCCTTTGCGTCGCTGACGATGAAGATGTTAGAGAACGATACGATGTCGCGGTTCACGTAGATGTTGGCAGGATCCTTCACGCCTGTCAGACCGTCGATGTTAAAGGTATAGCTGTACATCTCGGGGGCGAGCTTGTCGGTGGTGTAACTCCACACACCGTTCTTACCTTCCTTCAACTCAGCCACACCTGGGGCATCATACTTGCCATAGCCAGGGATGTCGATCTGCTGGGTAGGGAGGAAGTCACCAGTCACTTCCACCTTCACGGCCTTAGGGGCGAAGAGATTGAAGGTAACGGTTCCATCGCTGTTGATAACAGGTGATTGCACGTTGGCACTCTGGAAGAGTTTCTCCTGTGCCGAAGCGCCTACGCAGCACATTGCTGCAAGGGCAAATGTTAGAATTGTTTTTCTCATACGGTTGTTATTATTTGAAAAGACGTTGTGCTAATTGATAAAGATTGTTGCGCCAGGTGTACCACGTGTGACCGCCAGGAGCAGTATAGAACTCATACTTGATACCTGCGGCATCGAAGAGTTTCAGGGTGGCAAGACCGTTCTGATAAGCGATATCCTCAGGATCGCCCTGGGTGAATACCAATTGACGAACGTTCTGCTTGATACCATCGGCAGCCTTGTTCACGCGCTGACGATAACCCTCGAACTGCTCGGCCTGAGCAGGAAACCAGCCTGAACTGAGTACCCAGAAGTAATCGAACTTATCGTAATCGTTGAGGATGGTCTCCATCGTCTCCATACCACCCATCGATAGACCAGCCATCGCACGGTGGGCCTTATCGGCCAGCACACGGTAGTTGTCTTCGATATAAGGGATGATGCTCGTAACGAGATCCTGCTCGAAGAGGGGCACCTCGTCCATGAGGTTCTTCGTGGCGATAGAGCCGTTGGGCATCACGACGACCATCGGCTGGATCTTACCCTCGGCCAAGAGGTTGTCGAGGATCGTACCGGCACAACCCACACCAGGCCAGGAGGCATCATTATCGCCACCACCATGAACCAGATAGAGCACGGGGAGTTTGTCGGCACTCTTCTCATAGCCTGCTGGTGTCCATACATGCAGACGACGCAGACAGTTCAGCGTCTTGCTGAAGTAATAGCGTTGGGCGATGGCACCATGAGGGATGTCTGCACGCACATCATAGAACTGCTTTCCGTCGCTGATCACGGCGAGGGCAGAAGTCTCGGAAGAGAGGGCGCCCTTCGGATCCTGCACCTTCACACCATCAACGGTGAAGTTGTAGCGATAGACACCGTCCTTCAAATCAGAGATCACAGTCGTCCACACGCCGTTGTCGGCCTTCGTAAACTGAATCGGTTTGCCCCAAGGCATCGCATCACCACCAAAGCCCACTTCCTTGGCATGGGGGGCATAGATACTGAAAGCCACCTTTCCATTACCGAGGTTACGGACGGGCTGGAGTGTATCGTTGGGTGTAGGTTGCATCTGCCACTGTGCCATCACAGGCACAGCGCAGCATGCAAACAGAATAAAGAAAAGAATCTTTTTCATTTTCTCTTGAGTAAATTCAATTTCACATTGGGCTTCATCACATTGTGAACTTTCTGGTACCAAGCGTTCACCTGGGCAGAAGCCTTTGCCTCGACTGTGGTGACAGAAGAGCAGATCAGGAAGGCATAACGACCAGCATCAGTCTTCCAAGCTGAAGCCTTCTCATCGAAAGAGGCCAGGTCGGAGGTCTTCACCTGCATGGTGACCGTCTCCGTCTCACCAGGCTGCAACAACTTCGTCTTGGTATAGTTGCGCAGTTCCTTCACGGGCTTGTTCAGTTTCTTGCTGTTGGGTGCAGCCACGAAGAGTTCCACCACATTACGACCAGCACGGTCACCCGTATTCTTCACATCCACCTTGATCGTAAAGATACCATATTCCTCTGTAACGCTCATGTTGTCATAATCGAAGGTGGTATAACTCAGACCAAAGCCGAAAGGATAAGCCACGGGCTTTTCGAAAGAGTCGAAGTAACGGTAGCCGACATAGATATCCTCCTCGTAGTTCGTGAAGTCGATATCCTTCTGCGGCTGACGCTCCTTGGGAGCCTGATCCTTGTTGTAACCCCACATGAACATCGCACCGAGGGTCTTGTCATCCACATGAGCAGGGAAGTTCTTATCGGCATAGGCATCACCATAGTTGATCTGGAAGGTCATCGGCAACTTACCGCTGGGGTTCACCTGACCACTGAGGACATCTGCCACAGAGAAACCACTCTCCTGACCACCCTGCCAGGTGCAGACGAGGGCATCGATCTGATCCTGCCAAGAAGCCACGTCGATGGGACTGCAGATGTCGAGCAGCACCACCACCTGCTTGCCTTTGGCATGATAAGCCTCACTCACGGCCTTGATCAGCGCCTTCTCACCATCCTTCAGATAGAAATCCTCTGCATTGCGGTCAGCAGCCTCACCACTCTTACGACCTAAGGAGATGATAGCCACATCTGAGCCATCAACGGCTGCAGCCATCTCCTCTGCCGTGAACTGCTTCTCGTCGGCACGAGCCGGGGGTAACAGTGAGAACGGGGGACGACCATTGGGGAACAGACGCTTCTCCTCAGCAGCCAAGTGCTGGGTGTAGGCCTTGAGCAACGGCTTATACACCTCGTAGCCGGCACTACGCATACCCTCCACGAGTGAGACGGTATAGTGACCCACAGAGGTGCCTCCGAAACCTGAACCACCAGAGATCCAGTCGTAAGAAGTGCAGCCGAAGAGGACGACACGCTTACCAGTAAGTGGCAGGATACCACTGTTCTTCAACAGCACGATACCATCGGCACCCACCTCACGCACCGTCTTGGCATGTGCCTTCAGGTTGGGGGCGTTGTTGTATTTGTAACCTTTGAAGTTATGGGTCTTCACCACATATTGTAATATACGCTTCACATTGGCATCGAGCACCGCCATCGGCAGTTTACCGTTCTTGGCAGCTTCGAGGATGGCGTCATACTGCTTGGGCTGACCAGGCTGCAACATATCGTTACCTGCCAACATCGCAGCAACGGCATCGTCGCCTGCATTCCAGTCTGACACATACATACCCTTCCAGCCCCACTCATCGCGTACGATAGTAGTCAACAGTTCACGGTTCTGTACGGCATACGGACCATTCAGTTTATTATAAGAGGTCATGATAGTCCAAGGGTCGCTCTCCTTCACCATGATCTCAAAGGCCTTCAGATAGAGCTCACGAAGGGCGCGCTGCGACACCTGTGAGATGTTATTATTACGGTTCGTCTCCTGGTTGTTTGCCACGAAGTGCTTCGGACTGGCTGCCGTACCCTCACTCTGTACACCATTCACATAACCAGCGGCGATGGTACCGGAGAGGTAAGGATCCTCAGAGTAATACTCGTGATTACGACCACACAGCGGGTTACGGATCAGGTTCATGGCAGGCGACAGGATCCAGTCGAGACCGAACTCGCGCACCTCGTTACCGATACCCTGACCTACCTTGAAGGCAGCCTCACGATCCCAGGTCGAAGCGAGGGTTGGTGATGCCACGAAGTCGGTGGGGAAATAGTCATTGTGATCCCAGTCGCGCTTGGCGTTCATACGAAGACCCTGCTGAGAGTCAGCGCAATAGGTCTCAGGGATACCCAGACGGGATACACCAAAGGTACTACCAGCCGTACCAGGGAACTTGGCATCATCGTTGAAGTGCATGCCACAACCCAGTACGAAGTGGCATTTCTCCTCGAGGGTCATGGCGTTTACCACCTCATCGATATTTCCTGCCTGCAACTGCTGGGCAGAGGCACAAAGGCTGTAGCTGCAAAACGCAGCTACAGCAACAGCCTTTAAACCTAACTTATGAATAGTGATCATATCTTTATGTCTTTGGGATGATTATCTTTTCAGAAGATTCAACGGAGCCTGGGGTTTCATGACATCGTTGCACTTGGTCTGCATATTCTTGACAGGAGCTGACAGTGTAGCCTTGATGTCCTGGGAAGAAGCACCGACAAGGAACTGATAGTCACCTTCGGCAACCACCCATGCAGAAGCAGCCTCATCGAATGAAGCGAGGTCGGCAGCATTCACACTGAGGGTGATGGTCTCGCTCTCACCTGGCTTCAGGTTCTTCGTCTTGGCATAAGCCTTCAGTTCCTTTGCAGGCTTGTTGGCAGCCTTTGAATCAGGCGCAGCCACATAGAGCTCCACAACCTCCTTACCCTCACGGTCACCCGTATTCTTCACGGTGACGGTTACATCGTAGGTGTCGTTCTTCTGAGCCACCTTCGCATCGCTGTACTCGAAGGTGGTGTAGCTCAGGCCGAAGCCGAAGGGATAGCTCACAGGCACCTCAAAGCTGTCGAAGTAACGATAGCCCACGTAGATA
>ONNY01000152.1 GCA_900319305.1 uncultured Prevotella sp. | reverse complement strand
CTGCTGAGTACTGCTGTTAAAGGTAAAAAGGTAAAAGAGAACTCGCTTTAGCGCTTTTACAAAGCGTAGCGACTAAAAGAAAAAGGTAAAATAGATATGGAAGATAAAAAGATTCGCGTGGCAATCACGCATGGCGACACGAACGGCATCGGCTACGAGGTGATACTCAAGGCATTTGAGGATCCCACGATGCTTGAGTTCTGTACACCTATTATATATGGTTCCTCCAAGGTGGCATCCTATCATCGTAAGGCGATGGAACTGGAGACGCAGTACAATGTCATCTCCAAGGCCGAAGATGCCCATCCCAACCGGGTGAACCTCCTGTCAACCTTCGACGAGGAGGTGAAGGTGGAGTTCGGACAACCCACGGCAGAGTCGGCTGAGGCTGCCCGTAAGGCGATGGCCCGTGCGAAGGAGGATCTGCAGAAAGGCCTCTTCGACGTCCTTGTGACGGCTCCGGTGCAGTCAGCCCCCAATCCTACGCGTGAGGACAAGGCGCTCACGGTGATGTGCAGCGATAAGGTGCGCATCGGCTTGGTTACCACCCATCTGCCCATCAAGGAAGTGTCGCAGGCTATCACCGTTGAGAAAATCGTGGATAAGGGTACGATCTTCCACACCAGTCTGCGTCGCGACTTCCGCATCTCCAGTCCGCGTATTGCCGTACTGGCCCTCAATCCCCAGCCTGGAACGGAAGAAGAACAAATCATCAAACCCGCTGTCGAGACACTGGAGAAGAATGGAATCCAGGCCTTCGGTCCCTATGTGGCAGATGAGTTCTTTGGCAAGGATATGTACTATGACTTCGACGGTGTGCTGGCGATGTACGACGATCAGGGTGTCGTGCCTTTCAAGACACTCTCACAGGAATACGGTGTAAAACTCAAGGCAGGCATCTCAGCAGTTGTGGTGACACCCGATCATGGACCCGCCTTCGATATCGCAGGTAAGGGTGAGGCCGACCCACAGTCGATGCTTCACGCCATCTATACGGCTATCGATATGTTCCGTCATCGGGCAGAATACGACGCACCGTTGGGTAATCCCCTGCCGAAACTCTATCACGAGAAACGGGAGGATGGCGACAAGGCCAGATTCGCCATCAGGGCTAAGGATCAGTTCAAAACACCGCTTGAAAAGTGATTTTCCGTTAAAATTCTGCCAAAATTGCAGATTTATCGAAAATAATATGTAATTTTGTCAGCTCAATGAAGACAACCGAATTACAGGCCATCAAACAGCGGTACAATATCGTGGGCAACTGCGAGGCATTGAACCATGTGCTCGACGTCGCATTACAAGTGGCGCCAACCGACTTGTCTGTACTCATCGTCGGAGAGAGTGGCGTGGGTAAGGAGATCATCCCCCGCGTGATTCACGACAACTCACCTCGCCGACGGGAGAAGTATTTCGCCATCAACTGTGGTTCAATCCCTGAAGGCACCATCGACTCCGAACTCTTCGGACATGTGAAGGGCTCTTATACAGGTGCCATCAACGACTCACCGGGCTACTTCGGCGTGGCCAATAAGGGCACCCTGTTCCTCGATGAGGTGGGAGAGTTGCCGATGGCTACACAGGCCCGACTGCTCCGTGTGCTCGAAACGGGAGAATATATCCCCGTCGGTGGCACCGAGATCCGCAAGACCGATGTACGTATCGTGGCTGCCACGAATGTGAACATCCGTCAGGCTATCAGCGAGGGACGCTTCCGCGAAGACCTCTACTATCGTCTGAACTCCATCCCCATCCAGATGCCATCGTTGCGTGAACGCGGCGAGGACATCGTGCTGCTGTTCCGTCTCTTTGCCATGCAGATGGCTGAGAAATACAAGATGGACCGCATCACCCTCGATGAGAGTGCCAAGCAATTGTTGCTGAAATACAAGTGGCCGGGCAACGTGCGTCAGTTGAAGAATATCACCGAGCAGATCAGCGTGCTCTCTCCGGAGCGACTGATCACTGCCGACCTCCTGCGGAAGTTTATCCCCGAGGATCACGAGACCACTCAGTTGGCTACGATCCCTCGTGAGGGTGGCGACCACAGTTTTGAGAACGAACGCGAGATCCTCTATAAGATCCTCTTCGAACTGCGTGGTAATGTGAACGATATGCGTCGTGAGATGAGTGCGCTGAAGAAGCAACTCGATGATGTGCAGGGCGGTACAACAGCCGTCAGCCCCCCGATCCCTACCACACAACTGGCTCCTGCCACACTCTCTCCACTCTCTACGCTCCACGCTCCAATAACGACTGCCGAGGACGCTGTGGCAGAGGAGTATGTGGAACCCGAGAAAGAACAAGAGAACCTGAACCTGAACGACCTGAGTAAGCAGATGCTCGAAAAAGCCCTGGAGCGTAATCACGGCAACCGGAAACGCGCGGCACAGGAACTGGGTATCAGCGACCGCACCCTTTATCGCAGACTGAAACAATATGGACTTGATGGTGAAAGGTAAAAAAGTAAAAAATTAAAAAGGTAAATAATGAAAGATAAGATTTTCTCAAAGATAAGTCATTTTGGTGTTGGCAAAAAGCTATGCCAGGTTTTACCTTTATACCTTTTTACCTTTTTACTTTTATCTTGCTCCGTCAGTTATAAGTTCAACGGCGCCAGCATCGACTATACGAAGACGAAGAGCATCCAGATAGCCGACTTCCCCATCCGAAGTGCTTATGTGTGGGGACCGATGGGACCCATGTTCAACAATCATCTCAGGGATGAGTTCTCCAGTCACACCCGCCTCGAACAGGTGCGACGCAACGGCGACCTGAAACTCGAAGGCGAGATTATCCGCTACGAACAGCGTAACAAGGCGGTGTCAGCCGAGGGCTACTCTGCCCAGACGGAACTCTCGATGACAGTCAATGTGCGATTCACCAACAATGTGAACCATAACGAGGATTTCGAGCAGCAGTTCACAGCCACACAGAGTTATGACTCTACTTTGTCGCTCAATTCCGTGCAGGAAGAACTCGTATCCAAGATGATCGATGACATCTGCGAACAGATCTTCAATGCCTGCGTAGCCAACTGGTAAACAAAGACAGATAACAATAACCGATGGAACGGATAACAGAACTGATACAACACCCCGAACGGATGGATCGTGACACGCTTTATGAGTTGCGCTCCCTCTGTGCCTTGTATCCTTATTATCAGACGGTCCGTCTGCTGATGCTCCAGAATCTGTATCTGCTCCACGATCCCACTTTCGATGAGGAACTGCGCCGTGCGGCCATCTATATCACCGACCGCCGTGTGCTCTTCAATATGATCGAGGCCTCCCACTATCAACTGAAGCCTCAGACCAGTCGTCAGCAGAACGCATCTGCCGCAACAGCCGCATCGAAGGGAAGTCGCACCATGTCGCTGATCGACAATTTCCTCGATTCCATTCCCAAGGAGGAGGAAGATACCACCAAGAAAAAACGCAAGCCGACACCAGCCGACGCTGCCATCGACTATGTGGCCTATCTGTTGGATACGGAGGAGGAGAGTGAGGCTGCTCCTGAGGTACCTGAAATGCCCGGACAGCAACTCATTGATACATTCATAAATAGTGACAAACCGAAGTTTGTGCTCAGTGAGGCCCCCGCAACAGGCTCACTATCTGTCGAAATCGATGAAATAGCCTCTGAAGGGGTAGGTGAGATATTCGAAAGCACTTGAAATAATTCAGCGATTAAGTTTGCAATTTCCGAAAAAAAATGCTTACTTTGCAGACCAAATTCGTTTCTTAGAGAAATTGATACTAAATAATAATAAAAAAAATAAGTAAAAAAGATGTACACACTATTTGTAATTCTTATCGTGATTGCAGCTCTGCTGATGATCGGTATCGTGCTCATTCAGGAGTCAAAAGGTGGAGGCCTGGCTTCCAACTTCTCTTCTTACAACCAGATCGGTGGTGTCCGCAAGACTACCGACTTCATCGAGAAGACCACTTGGGGCCTTGCTGCTGCCATGGTGGTGCTCAGCGTAGCTTGCGCATATGTTGCTCCTCAGGCACTCAACGACGTGTCAGTGATGGAGAACTATGAGATTCCTGCCACGAACCCGAACAACCTGCCTGGTTTCGGTGCTAGTCAGCAGAAAGACGCTGCTGCCCCTGCCGCTCCTGCTGCTGAGGCTCCTGCCGCACCTGCTGCTCCTGCACAGCCAGCAAAATAACGAATTTCGGAAAAAAAGTACGAGTTTTATTTGGTCAATCCAAAAAAAACTCGTACCTTTGCACCCGCATTCAAAAATGGTGCCTTGTGGTTCTGAATGTCGTGGGTTCGAGTCCCACCGGGCACCCCAACAGGAGACATCGCCGAAAGGCAATGTCTTTTTTTTATTAAAGTCACAAAGACATCGCCGAAATTTCCATAGATTTAATATGTAATGAACATCGAACAAGTACGAAACTACACGTTGTCACTCTTCGGCGTGACAGAAGACCAGCCGTTTGGCGATGACATCATCACTTTCAGACTGGAAGGTAAGATATTCGTTTGCCTTTGGGTGGGTAGTGATAAGTCAGACATGAAGCATTCTGATCCAAGGCTGGCACTGAAACTGTCGCCGGAAAGAAATGAAGAGCTTCGCAGTCAGTTTACGGCTGTGACACCTGCCTGGCATTGGAACAAGAAGCATTGGAGCGACGTATATTACGAGCAGGTAGAAGATGTACTGCTACAGGAATGGATAAAGGAGTCCTATCAACTTGTGGCATCAAAATTACCTAAAGCAATACGGCAGAAGTATATAAAATAAAAATGAAAACGACATGACGATGTGGGTGACCGCCGACGGCGATACCGACGGCACAGGCGTCGACATCTTCTATGTCGTATCCTCAGATTGACAAAGCCTTGGTCGGACAGGCTTTCGTACACTTCTGACAGAGGATGCACTCCGTGGCATTCTTGCGATTGCGGGCGTTTTTGTTTACCTCGACCTCCATCGGACAAGTCCTCAGGCATTTCCCGCAGTTGATGCATTTGTCCTCATCGCACTTGATGCGAATCAGGGCGTAATAACTCATCGGCTTCAGGAACACCGTAATCGGGCAGATGTACTTGCAGAAGGCACGATTGTCCTTCAGCAGGATGGCGAGGGTGATACCCACCGCATAATAGAAGATGTTACCTGCCACGAAAAGCATGAACATCGTATAGGCATCGGCTTTTCCTAACCAGAACAAAAGCAGGACGATGGCCAGCGAAAGACCGAACATGATATATCTGATGAAGCCCCAGTTCCGCCTTGGAGACCGAGGCTTTTGATAAGGCAGCAAGTCGAGAATCATGGCCGTCCAACAGGCATAGCCGCACCATCCTCTGCCGAACAGTAGCGGACCGAAGATCTTGGCAATGGCATAGTGGAGCGTTCCTGCGCCCAAGACTCCGCAAAGCAGATAGTACCACAGTCCCTCAATCTGCATGTTCTCACGGCAAATCAGAAACATCCTCTATTGTTTCACCTTGATATAGACACCGTCGAAGGCGACACCCATACCGAAGCATCCGAGGGTATCATACTTCGTCGTGGTCTTCAGCACCACGAACTTCTTGAAGAAATGGGCACTGAAGCCATAGTCGCAGTCGTTCACGTTCTCATAAAAGAAATAGTCGTGGGTAGCCTCGCCCAGAACCGCAGGACGGTCAGGCGCACTCTTACCCTCGGCGATATTGCCAGGCGCATTGCTCACCTCGAAGTGCAGTTTGTTCTTGCCAGCGCCACGGAACTTCACGCAGCCGCCCATCATCGAGCCGTAACGGGGATTCCAGATGGAATAGGCATACTCACGCCCGATGTTCTGCGGATCCTCGTAGTCCAGATAGGCAGTCACGTCAATAGGTCCAGTCAACGCATCGTCGTTGGTCTGGAAGTTCTTCATCGGCAGCGACTTCTCCGTCCTCGGGTTCGTCCAGTTACCCTCAGCGATATAGGCCTCCTCGTTTTCGTCTTCCTCGATCCTGAACAGCATCGTGCCGGTGATGGTGCCGTCGCTCTGGTACTCCTTCAGATAATACCAGCCATCTTCCGTTGGCGCACCGACCACTAAGATAGGCGCAGGGTTCTTCGCCTTGGGATAGAAGATCTCACCCACGGCAATCTCGTCGCCATTCACGGCAAACTTCAACCTGACGGGAATCTTGTCACCCAATGTTCCCACGAAACTGTACTCACCTAACACGTCAGCCTGAGCAGCCATTGCAAGCATCAGGGCGAAAAACAATAAAACCTTCTTCATAACATTCTATCTAATAAATGATTATCCTAACACCACATCGAGCACCATCATCAACACGAAGCCGATGGCAAAGCCGATGGTGCTGAGGTTACTATGTTTGCCACTCGAGGCCTCCGGGATCAGTTCCTCCACCACCACGTAGCACATGGCACCGGCAGCGAAGGCCAGCATGTAGGGTAGGATCGTGGTGAGCATCGAAGCCAACAGCAGCACCGCCAGGGCACCCACAGGCTCTACGGCTCCACTCAGCGAACCCAGCACGAACGAACGCCAGCGACTGTTCCCCGCAGCCCGCATCGGCATCGAGATGATCGCGCCCTCGGGAATGTTTTGGATGGCTATACCCACGGCAATCGCCAACGCACTGGCCATCGACATATCCTCCACACCGTTCTCAGCACCGGCAAACACCACACCGACCGCCATACCTTCAGGCAGGTTATGGATGGTAACAGCCAGGGCCAGCATTGCCGTCTTCGAGAGATGCGACCGCATACCCTCGGGCTTGTCGGTACCGATATGCAGGTGAGGCGTCAGTTCGTCGATCAGCAGCAGGAATCCCATACCAGCCAGGAATCCTACGGCGGCAGGCATCACAGCCCACTTGCCACTCTCCGTCTCCATCTCCATGGCAGGGATCAGTAGCGACCACACCGATGCTGCAATCATCACACCCGAGGCGAAACCCAACAGGGAATTCTGCAGGCGTGCCGACATCTCGTCACGCATGAAAAACACGAAGGCAGAGCCCAGCATCGTGCCCAGCAGCGGAATCAACAGTCCTATAATCAAAGACGTTATCATCGGATACGCTATTTTTGATGGCAAAGTTACGAAAAAAATCCAAACCGCCATGCAGTTTGGATCTTTTTTTACTAATATCCCATACAGGACGTGGCGCCGAGTGCAGTCAGGATCGCCGATGCGATCGATACGATGATCTGCACAATAAACTTAGTTGTTTCTTTCTTACTCATAGCTTTCTCATTTTAGATGTTTCTTAATACTGGGGACAGTCCCCAAGACTGATGACTGCCCCCAAGTTGAAGTTTACGCGGGCTGATCGTCTTCAGGATCGGTTGGGGTAGGGATGATGCCACTGCCACCGCTGGAGTTACCGCCGTTGTTATTAGTGCCACCATTAACCTCGGTTCCTGAGCCGTTCTCGGTAGATCCATTGTCGGGATCTTCCACCTCACCAGAGGTTGAGGTTACACGCTTCACCTCTTTACCAGTGCGGTCGTAGCAGGTGATGAGGATGCCGGTGGTGGCGAGCTCATCCTTCAGATCGACACTCGGTGTGAAGATGATGCGGCGACTGGTGATCAGCCCGGTCTTCACGTCCTCTACCTTCTCTACCGACTTCGAACGGAGTCCGAATCGCATACTTCCCAGTCCGGGCAGAGCCACAGCGTGACCTTCCGTAGCCCAGGCCTTGATCACTTCTCCGGCTGCATCCCAGCAGGCCTTCATCACGCCCTGGCTCACGCCACTTCTA
>ONNY01000203.1 GCA_900319305.1 uncultured Prevotella sp. | reverse complement strand
TTCTTCAACTTAGAAGGATACTGATAATAATGCATCACCATACTCATGGCTGTGGCCACACAGCCTGTAGCAGCATGGACAATGGTATCTTTAGTTTTCCACTTAAAAGCCAACTCTGGCGTATGGAGATCGTAAGGATTACTCTGTCCCCATTCCGTCTTCATCTTCGTGGCGATATTTGCCTTACTCCCACCCCTTGTCGTTGCCTTGCGATGAGGTACAGCCGTAACAGGAATACGTTCAATCTTCGTAGCATAGCCCTGCAGCCAGTTCCTCATATTGACAGGCAGACGGTCTGCATCGATATGTCCATTTTCACTGAAACCAAGGATATCTGCTGTACGGTCATCACCAGATACAATCACATAACCGCCACCATCATAGTTAAACACATATATCGGTGCATCTGTTACCGACCATATCGTACTCTTCGTCTGCAACGGCAGATAGACTCTCGTCATCGAGATCTCTCCACGCGTCGTTGCCTGCCCTGTCATGAAAGCCGATGCCTTCTGACGGGCCTGTTTCTCTCCCACCTGTCCTGCCCTGGCACCAACCACAATAGCCAACGCCATGACAGTCATCAACATCCTTATCTTCATTTCAACAAATCTTTATCCTTTTACTTTATTCCAGTAGATTACGCCGCCGATGATTATCAGAATCACAACAGCACTAATATCCAACCACCCCATAATTCAAAATTTTTGATCAAACAAACATACTTTATTTCTTTTCCTCTAACAGTTGCTTGATATGTGTCTCCAAGATATGGAAACTAGGTTCCACCATGGAGACATGATCATGTCCATCCAACTCATAGAGATAGGTCTTCTTATGACCGGCCAATTTCATCATACGTGCCAGATACTGATTCTCATCATATCTACCCAAGAGTTCCTGTTCACGATCTCCACAGATCAGTACAAATGTCGGACAGTCAGGACGCACCCAATAAATCGGTGCATACTCATCGATCACCACCTGAAGCGGACCAATACCACGCATCTTACGAACATTATAATGGGTTACAGCCTGGCCACTAAAAGGTGCATACATCCACACCTCATCCGCATCCACATCATACGCCTTCAGCCAAGCCTTATTCAAACAGAGCAGCATAGCAAGATAACCTCCAGCAGAATGACCCGTCACCACTATCTTCTTCGGATCGCCCCCATATTCTGCAGCATGACGGAACGCCCAGGCCACAGCCTCTGCCGCATCGTCAAGTGTCTTATCAATCGTCGCCTTAGGCAACAAACGGTAATTGGCACCAATTACCACGTAGCCTTTATTCTTCAGTTTCTCGGGAATCTCCTTTTGGCCAGCCTCAATACCACCACCATGGAACCACACGATGACAGGACAGTCTTTTGCCCCCTCAGGATAATACACATCCAGTTTCAGACGTTCCTGGGCATAAGCATCATTCTTTGTAGTATAGGCTATATCCTTTACAGTCTTGTATGTCTGTGCATTTGCCACCAGCCCCACCAGGAGCGACATTAAAATCAGCGTCTCTTTTTTCATATCTTTTGTTTAGTTTTTTATTATCATTTACTATCAAATACCACTTCTCCAGAATAAGAGATGCCCTCCCTTTGACGGCCTTGTACGTTAATAGAAGAACTGCCGTTATCATAGACAGTCATCTGATAACTGTAGGTATCCTCATCGTTCTTCACTTCTATATCGATCTGTCTCGCACCGTTTTTCTTCTGCGACTCCTGATAATGACTAATAGGAGCATTGAAAGTCAGACCTTTACCGCCACCATAGGGCACCTGATATGCCTTTCCGAAGTACGGCAGGTTCGAAAACAGTGAGTCATTCTTGACCTCCACAGAATAACCATAAGAAACACTTCTGCTACTACCGCTCATCGGTATCATCCTATTAACACTGATCTTAAACACTCTTTGATCAAGGGAGACTTTTACCTTTCGGGCAAAATCTGCTTTCTGTGCTGCCCTCTCTTCAGAAGAAGCACAACTACCAAACATCACCAATACCAGGAATAATGTAAGGATGAAAAAAAGTTTTTTTCTATTCATTGTTGGCAAAGTTACAAAATTAATGCGAAATTCCCAACAATTATCATAAAAACTTTGTTACTCCATACAAAAAGAGCCTCGGGTCATTGCTGACTCGAGGCTCACACTTAAAAAGACGGCGGCTTCCTACTCTCCCGCATTGCATTGCAGTACCATCGGCGCAGGCGGGCTTAACTTCTCTGTTCGGAATGGGAAGAGGTGGG
>ONNY01000185.1 GCA_900319305.1 uncultured Prevotella sp. | reverse complement strand
GCGCCTGTTTGAGGAAGGGCGCAGGATGTTGGAGGAGATCTGCGGGGTGCCCGTCTTGGGTGTGATCCCTTATTTCAAGGATATCCATATCGAGGAAGAAGACTCAGTGGCACTCGCCCAGAAGTCTTTCGAACTGCAACAGGACAAGGTGAACATTGCTGTCATCATGTTGCAGCATCTCTCGAACTATACCGACTTCGATGCGCTGGAACAGGACGCGCGCGTACATCTTTTTTATACTAATAACGTGGAGGATATCCAGAAAGCCGACATCATCATTCTGCCTGGTACCAAATCGACCTTGCATGATCTCTACGAACTGCGCCGGAACGGTTGTGCTCAAGCCATCGTGAAGGCTTATCGTGAAGGAGCTTCCGTGCTGGGTATCTGTGGCGGATATCAGCTGATGGGTATCGAGGTGTGCGATCCTGATCATGTGGAGGGAGATATAGAGCGCCTGCCAGGTCTGGGGCTCCTGCCTGTCACCACCACGATGAGTGGTGAGAAACTCACCCGTCAGGTAAAGTGCGAATATGGTGAGGGCTATGAGATCCACATGGGAGAAACTCGTCCCTTTGGCGATGCTGTGGCCTCGCCGATGCTGCATCTGCACGACGGACGAGCTGACGGCTATCGGGTGAATGAGAAGTGTATGGGAACCTATGTGCATGGTATCCTCGACAATGCCGCCTTTGTGGATGAGTTGCTGAAGCCTTTTGCAGGGAAGTTCAGCAGCGATGCCCCCTCATTCGACTATCAGGCCTATAAGGAAGAACAATACAACAAACTCGCCGACCATGTGCGCCGTTATGTGGATATGGAGCGGGTTTATCAAATACTCTCAGCCCATGATTGAAGGACACGGTGATGACATCTATCGTTATGGAGCGTTGCGCTGTAATTTCAGCAGCAACATCTCTCCGTTGATTGATAACAGTGGGTTGCGCCAGTATCTGGCAGAACGTCTGGAGGTCATCAGTCATTATCCAGAACCTTCTGCACATAGCTTAGAAGTACTGCTTGCCAATGTGTATCATATCCAACCAGATGAGGTGCTCGTTACCAGTGGTGCCACAGATGCCATCTATCTGATAGCCCAGACGCTGCGTGATGAAGGGACCTTCGCTGTGAAGCGTCCTACATTCAGCGAATATGCGGATGCCTGTAGGATGTTTGGCTATCAGGAAGCACCCAAGGGTGGGGCTGTGCGCTGGCTCTGCAATCCCAATAATCCTACTGGAGAGGTCTATCCCTTGGAAAAGATTCAGATTCTGTCGCGTCGTCATCATTGGCTCGTCATTGATCAGTCGTATGAGGACTGTACATTCTGTAAAATGCTTTCGCCACAAGAAAGCGTCGGGATGCAGAACGTGATACAGATTCACTCGATGACCAAGCGTTTCTCCATCCCAGGTTTGCGCCTGGGTTATATCACGGCTCCTGCTCCTGTCATCAGCCGACTGCGAACCAATTATCGTCCTTGGGCTGTTAATGCGTTAGCGATAGAGGCTGGCAAGTGGCTTATCACCCATCAAGATCCCAATGAGCAGTATCTGATGGACGAGTTATTAGCTGAGGCTCAGCTCGTCGTAAAGAAGCTTAGTGGTATCTTCGGCTATGCTTTGTTCTATCCGGCAGTCTTCTGCGTTAGAATTAAAAACATATCTGCTTGAGAAGCATCTGTTCCTGATTCGTGATGCCTCAAATTTTGAAGGTCTGAAGGCTTGCCATTTCCGCATTGCAGCACAGCAACCTGAGTATAATGATGAACTGATAAAAGCCATATATACTTTTACGCGCTTGAGACATGGATAACTGGATGATTGTCATATTACCATTGCTGATCGGTTGGGTGCTCGATCTGCTTTTAGGCGACCCAGCCTGGTTGCCTCACCCTGTGGTGGGCTTTGGTAAGATGATCTCCAGGGGTGAGCATCGCCTGAATCAGGGGCTGCATCGGATGCTGAAAGGTGCCTTGTTGGTGATAGGTTTGATCCTCCTGATATTCTTTGTAGCATGGTATCTGCGCTATCTGTTACTGTCTCTTCATGATGCAGCTGTCGTTATATTTGATTCTGTCATCATCTTCTATTGTCTGGCAGGAACCACCTTGATCCGAGAGGTACGGGCCGTATTCCATGCGTTGGATCGCAGTCTGGAGGAAGGTCGTCAGCAGGTGGCTCGTATCGTGGGTCGCGACACCACAGAACTCTCTGCCCAGGAGGTGCGTACAGCAGCATTGGAGACATTGGCAGAGAATCTGAGCGATGGGGTGATAGCGCCTCTGTTCTGGTTTGCTTTGTTGGGTACGCCAGGTATGTTGGCTTATAAGATGGTAAATACCCTCGACTCGATGATTGGCTACAAGACAGAGCGTTACAAGGCCTTTGGTTGTTGGGCTGCGCATATCGACGATGTGGCAAATTATATCCCAGCTCGTCTCACAGCATTGCTGATGATTCTGGCTTCAGGGAAACTGCGTCTCTTAAAGTTTGTCTGGAAGAATGGTCGTCGTCATGCCAGTCCGAACAGTGGTTATCCGGAAGCTGCCTTAGCTGGCATCCTGGACTGTCGTTTTGGGGGTCCACATTATTATTTCGGACAACTTTTCGACAAACCCTATATCGGAGAACATGAACGTTTGTTGACAACTGATGATATGACAAAGGCTGTGCGTGTGAATCGCGTGGCAGAGATACTAATGATATTAATTGTTTCGGTTTATGAGAAAATACTTTTGGGCTTTTGCTGTTGTAGCCCTGTTTTGTGCCTGCTCTGGTAAGAATGCCAAGAAGCAAGGCGCTGATGCTGCCTCTGATGAGGCCCTCGTAGAGATGTCTGTGAAATATGCTACAGGCTTTAGTGTGCGCGACTCTGCCGATATCCGTCTGGTGGATGCGGGCAAGCATGACAAATTCGCCCTCGTAAGAACTGATGATGCTGTTGTGCCTGAGGGTTATACAAAGGTGAAGGTACCTATCCAGCGTACCATCTGTATGACAGCCCTTCAACTCTCCAACTTCACCATCCTTGATGCCCATGATGTGGTGAAAGGACTGACGGGCACGAAGAATCTCTACAACAAGGATATTCTGGCTCGTGTGAAAGACGGACGTATCGTGAAGATCGGCATGGAAGGTAATTTCGATACGGAGATGGTACTCGCCGCCAATCCTGATGTGATCTTCATCTCGCCTTCTAAGCGTGGTGGTTACGAAGCCATCAAGGAGACGGGCATCCTGTTAGTGCCCCATCTGGGTTATCAGGAGCTTGATCCATTAGGACAGGCTGAGTGGATCAAATTCATAGGTATGTTTATTGGTAAGGAGAAAGAAGCTAATGAGGTGTTTGCTGGCATCGAAAAGCGCTACAATGATCTGAAAGCCAAGGCGTCGGCAGCTACGACTCGTCCTACGGTCTTTTCTGGTGAGATGCACTATGGCACCTGGCATGCCGTTGGCGGTAAGAACTATCTGGCTCAGATCTTCCGTGATGCAGGTGCTGATTATGTGATTCAGGATGAAGAAACAGCGGGTGAGAACCTGGAGTTTGAGAAGATGTATGCCTTGGCGGCTAATGCCGACTACTGGCGCATCCTGAACAGTTTCCCAGGTGATTTCAGCTATGAGGCCCTGAAATCCTCTGAGCCACGTAATGAACTCTTCAAGGCTTATAAGGAGCGGAAGGTCATCTACTGTAATATGAAGCAACAGCCTTATTACGAGATCACTCCTGTGCAACCTGATGTGTTGTTGAAGGATTTTGTGGCGATCTTCCATCCGGAACTCGTAGAATCTGATTACCAACCTACCTATTATCGACTTCTGAAATGAGACGCCCCCTGCTACTGATCATGACCCTCATTGTGGGTATCCTCGCATTGTTGATTGTGAACCTGCTCATCGGCTCCGTAAGGATTCCCGTGACAGAGGTGTGCCGCATCCTTTTGGGGGCAGAGAGCAATGAGATCTGGATGAACATCGTCTATAACAGTCGTCTGCCCCAAGCCTTGACGGCTATCATGGCAGGTGCAGGTCTCGCTGTCAGTGGTCTTCAGATGCAGACGGTATTCCGCAATCCCTTAGCAGGTCCTTCCGTGTTGGGTATCAGCAATGGTTCTGCCTTAGGTGTCGCCTTTGTGGTGCTGCTCTCTGGACGTATCGGAGGGGTGGCACTTTCCCGTCTGGGTTATCTGGGCGATGCCGCTATGAGTGTTGCTGCCATCGTGGGTGCGCTGGCTGTGATGTCACTGATCCTGTGGGTGTCGCAGAAGGTGAGGGACAATGTCACGTTGCTGATCATTGGTGTGATGATTGGTTATCTGGCCAATGCGATTATCGGTGTGCTGAAGTTCCTG
>ONNY01000150.1 GCA_900319305.1 uncultured Prevotella sp. | reverse complement strand
CTTTTTACCCTTTTACTTTTCAAGGTTCTCTTCCAGCCATGCTGGGAACTCATCAAACGTCAGACAGTCCTCAATCCTCACATCGCCCACACGGGTCCGGCAGAGAGCCGTCAGATGGGCGCCACTGGCCAAGGCCTCACCAATGTCACGGGCCAGCGAACGGATATAGGTGCCCTTGCCACAGACCACCCGGATCTTCATCTGCATCTGCTCCGGGTCGAAGTCGAGCAGTTCAATCTCGTCAATGCGCACGGGCTTGGCAGCCAACTGATGATCGCTCCCCTGACGAGCCAGTTCATACGCCCGGTCGCCTCCCACCTTACAGGCAGAGAACAGCGGCGGACGCTGCATGATGTCACCCACAAACTGCGGCAGCGTCTGCTCAATCAGTTCCCGGGTGATATGGGCCGTCGGATAGGTCTGATCCACCGCGTGCTCCTGATCGAAACTGGGGGTGGTAGCCCCTAACTGCAACGTCGCCGTATATTCCTTCGTGTGCTGCTGCAACCGTTCGATCTGTTTGGTGGCCTTACCCGTACAAAGTATCAGCACACCCGTCGCCAGCGGATCCAGCGTACCGGCATGCCCCATCTTCACGCGCTTCACCTTCAGTCGCTTCGACAACACGTAGCGGATATGCGCCAATGCACCGAAACTCGACATCCGGTAGGGTTTGTTGATATATATATAGGCTCCTCCTAAGAAGTCCATTATGCCAATTGATAAACCAATACGGCCACGCCCACTACCGCACAGTAATAACCGAAGTAGATCAGCTTACCCTTCTTCACGATGCTGATCATCAGCTTGCAGGCGAAACAGCCAGAGAGAAATGCAGCCAGGAAGCCGACAGCCAGAGGGAATGTGCCGATGCTGTCGGCAATCACATCCTCGCCATTGGCGGCTTTCAGGATATCAAGCAGCGCCTCACCTAAAATTGGGGGAATAACCATGAGGAACGAGAACTGAGCCATTTTCTCCTTCTTGTTACCCAGCATCAGACCTGTGGCGATGGTTGAACCGGAACGCGACAGACCGGGGAGTACGGCACATGCCTGGGCTACACCGATGACAAAGGCATCCCAGAGCGACAGATGCTCCTTCACACGAGGCTTGGCAAGGTAGGAGAACGTCAGCAGCACAGCCGTCACGATCAGCATCACACCGACGATCAGCAGACCTGAGCCGAAAGCCTCCTCTACCCTGTCCTTGAAGAACAGGCCGACGATCCCCACGGGAATCATCGATACCAGAATATTTAGGGCGTATTTGGTTTCCTCGTTCATCTCAAACTTGAAGAGTCCCTTCAGTATCCAGTCAATCTCTTTCCAGAGGATCACGAGGGTAGAGAGCACTGTTGCCACATGTACAGCCACCGTAAACTGCAGGTTATCGGCACCATCGATCCCGAAGAACGATGAGATAATCGTCAGGTGACCACTAGAACTGACAGGCAGATATTCCGTCAGGCCCTGTACCACGCCTAATATCAAAGCTTGAATCCAATCCATATCTCTTTGTTACCTTTCTACTTTTTTACCTTTTTACTTTTCCTTCGGCTTCCTGACAACCGCATAGATCATCGACACAAAGCCGAACAGACATACCACCGGTGCCACTTTGACGCGGCGGGCGCTGAAGATATCCGGCTCAAAAGCCGTCTCCGTCGATGCAGGACCGGTCATCAGCAGGAAACCGATGACGACGATGATCATTCCCACTGACAACAGCAGGTAGTTCATCTTATCAAATGCAAAATCTCTTTTATCCATCATTAGATCTTATAAAGTTCTCCCGGAGTCATCCTCAGGAACTTGTTCACTGAAATATATGCACTCACACTCGTGATGATGATACCAAACAGCAGTACGGCCACCGCTGTAATCACCAGTTCGCGCCAGGTAATGACCACCATCATGTTCGGCTCATAGTAGTAGAGGCCATACACACAGGCACCCAACACCACAATGGCGAGCACGGCTGCGATGATGCCTACCACCAGTCCCTGCTTCATAAAGGGCCTGCGGATGAATCCCCAGGAGGCACCCACCAACTTCATCGTGTGGATCAGGAAGCGGCGGGAATACACACTCAGTCTCACAAAGTTACTGATCAGGGCGAACGACACGAAGGTCAACAGTCCCGCTATCACCAGCAGCAACAGGTTCATCTTCGTCAGGTTCCGGTTCACGCTGTCCATCAGATCCACCTGATAGGCCACGTCGGCCACCTTCGGGTTCTTCTTCAGTTCTGCCGCGATCCACTTCAGCGAGTCGCGATTGGCATAATCCGACTTCATCTGCAGTTCCAGCGTGGCGGAGAAGGGGTTCATCCCTAAGAACTCCGAGGGGTCGGAGCCCATGGCCTCCGACTGTTCCTTCAGCGCCTGTTCACGGCTGATGTAGTCGATGTTCCTGGAATACGGACGGTGGTACAGATCCCTACACAGCAGTTTGGCCTCGTTCACCGTCACCTCGTCCTTCAGCATCACCGTCACCGTCAGGTTCTCTTTCACCCACTGCGACAGGTTGTGCGAGGTCAGTACGGAAAATACGACCATCCCTAAGAGCACCAGCACCATCGTCGTACTGATACACAAGGTCACCATCTGCACACCACGACGGTTGCCAGCATTGTTTCTACGTCTTTTCATGAATCTTACGTACGTAATTTTTTCGAATTCGGGTGCAAAGGTACACTTTTTTTTTGTCAACTCCAAAAAAAAAAGTAATTTTGCACCCGTTATGAGTACAATTATCTATCCATCGCCGATCTTCGGCCCTGTCCACAGCCGCCGTCTCGGCATCTCTTTGGGCATCAACCTGCTGCCAGCCGACGGTAAGGTCTGCTCTTTCGACTGCATCTATTGCGAGTGTGGTTTCAATGAAGACCACCGTCCTTCGCTCCCCCTCCCCACCCGTGAGGAGGTGGCGCAGAAACTGGAAGCCAAACTCCAGCAGATGGTGGCCGACAGTCAATTGCCCGATGTCCTCACCTTTGCAGGCAACGGCGAACCCACCTGTCATCCCCACTTCGCAGAGATCATCGCCGACACCATCCGTCTGCGCAACCAATACTGTCCGAAGGCAAAGGTCTCCGTACTCAGCAATTCCACGATGATCCACCGTCCACAGGTACACGACGCGCTCATGCAGGTGGATAACAACATCCTGAAACTCGACACCGTCGATCCCGCTTATATTAATAAGGTAGATCACCCGAACGGCACCTATGATGTCGATCAGATCATCGACCGCCTCAAGGCCTTCCATGGTCACGTGATCATCCAGACGATGTTCATGCGCGGAGAATGTAAGGGCGAATCCGTTGATAACACAGGCGACGCATACGTCAACCCCTGGCTCGAAGCCGTTAAGGCCATTGCCCCGCAACAGGTGATGATCTACACCATCGACCGTGAGACGCCCACCCAGGGACTGCTCAAGGCCACCCACGAGCAACTCGACCAGATCCGCGACCGTGTCATCGCCGCCGGCATCCCCTGCTCCGCCAGCTATTAATTTTATTCCTGGCGACAGGAACGAATCACAAAAAACCTCTTGCTGGTTCCTGTCCCCAGCAAGAGGTTTTATCGTTTATTTGGGCTGTAGGTCTGCGTACGCTTTCACCGCATCGAAGCAGGGGCAATCCCTGTCGTGACTGAGGTCGCGATGTCCGACGATCAGGGCGCGGGGGTAACGCTTGTGAAGATCCTCGAGCAACAGTCGCATCGTCGCCTTCTGCGCTGCCGTACGCGTGTCGTCGGGTTGACCGCGGATGTCGAGCCCGCCCTCGTAGCAGATGCCGATCGAATGGGCGTTGTGGTTCAGACAGTGGGCGCCGATCATCCATTCAGG
>ONNY01000225.1 GCA_900319305.1 uncultured Prevotella sp. | reverse complement strand
AGGTGTGTTTGTGAACGTGCAGCGTGGCGGTCCTGGTCTGGGAACGATTCAGCCCTCTCAGGGTGACTATTTCCAGGCTACCCGTGGTGGTGGTAATGGTGACTATAAGGTGATCGTGCTGGCTCCCTCTTCAGTACAGGAGATGGCAGACTTCGTGGATCTCGCTTTTGAGTTGGCCTTCAAGTATCGTAACCCTGCCATGATCCTTTCTGATGGTGTCATCGGACAGATGATGGAGAAGGTGGTGCTGCCTCCGTTCAAGCCCCGTCGTACGGACGAGGAAGTGATCAAGCAGTGCCCTTGGGCTTCTACTGGTAAGCCTAAGAACCGTGAGCGTGTGGTGATTACCTCTCTGGAGTTGAAACCTGAGATCATGGAACAGCGTAACATCGCCCTCCAGGAGAAATATGCTAAGATTCAGGAGAACGAGGTGCGCTTTGAGGAGCAGCTGATGGACGATGCAGAGTATGCTATCGTAGCCTTTGGCTCTGCTGCCCGTATCGCAGAGAAGAGCGTCGAGATTTCGCGTGAGCAGGGTATCAAGGTCGGCTTGTTCCGTCCTATCACACTGTTCCCATTCCCCACGAAGCAGATTGAGGCTTTGTCGAAGAAGGTGAAGGGTATCCTCGTGGGGTGCTGTGCCTGTAGAGCAGTTCGGTCGTCTGGGTGGTATCGTACCCGATCCCGAGGAGATTGTTGAAGCTTTAAAGAAGGTCATGTAAGTTATGGATAGAAATCAAATAGTTCAACCAGAGAATATCGTCTGCAAGAAGCCGACGCTGATGAACGACAATAACATGCACTACTGCCCAGGCTGTAGCCATGGTGTGGTGCATAAACTCATTGCCGAAGTCATCGAGGAGATGGGTATGGAAGACAAGACCGTAGGTGTTAGCCCTGTAGGTTGTGCCGTCTTCGCGTACAATTATATAGATATAGACTGGCAGGAAGCTGCCCATGGTCGTGCACCCGCATTGGCTACTGGTATCAAGCGCTGCTGGCCTGATCGTCTGGTATTCACCTATCAGGGTGATGGTGACCTGGCTTGTATCGGTACCTGTGAGACCATCCATGCTCTGAACCGTGGTGAGAATATCGTGATCATCTTCGTGAACAATGCCATCTATGGTATGACGGGTGGTCAGATGGCTCCTACAACCCTGATTGGTCAGAAGACCTCAACTTGTCCTTATGGTCGTGATCCCCAGTTGCATGGATATCCCTTGAAGATGGCTGATATCGCTGCTGGTCTGGAGGGTACTTGCTATGTGACTCGTCAGAGTGTAGAGTCTGTAGCCTCTATCAACAAGGCGAAGAAGGCTTTGCGTAAGGCTTTCGAGGCATCTATGGCTGGTAAGGGTAGTTCACTCGTGGAGTTTGTTTCTACTTGTAACAGTGGTTGGAAACTCACACCTGCTAAGGCTAATGAATGGATGAAGGAGAATATGTTCCCCTTCTATCCCAAAGGAGATTTAAAAGATACAACAGAAGAAAAATGAATTATCGTGCAAGCCGAATGCAGAGAGTTTACTCTTTGCTGAGGCGCAGCCGATGATGCATAAAACGCAGTTTTATGAAAAAAGAGATAATTATTTCAGGTTTCGGAGGTCAGGGCGTGCTCTCAATGGGTAAGATTCTGGCCTATTCAGGACTGATGGAGGATAAAGAGGTGACTTGGATGCCTGCATATGGACCTGAACAGCGTGGTGGTACTGCCAACGTGACGGTGATTGTGAGTGATGAGCGTATTTCTTCACCCATCCTCAGCAAGTATGATATTGCCGTGGTACTGAACCAGCCTGATATTGCCGTGGTACTGAACCAGCCTTCACTTGAGAAGTTCGAGCCGAAGATCAAACCTGGTGGTATCCTGATCTACGATGGCTTTGGTATCATCAACAAACCTACGCGTAAGGACATTACCATCTATGAGATCAATGCGATGGACAAGGCTGCCGAGATGAAAAATGGTAAGGTGTTCAACATGATCGTACTGGGTGGTCTGCTCAAGGTGGCTCCTGTTGTCAGTGACAAGGGCGTGGAGAAGGCACTCTTCAAGACACTGCCCGAGCGTCATCATTCGCTGATTCCTCTGAATATGGAGGCCTTGAAAGAAGGTGCAAAGATTATTGAGGAAGTGAAATAAATGATAAATCCCCGCCAACTGGCGGGGATTTTCTTTTATATAACCTTGATTGTTGTGGTTGCACTCAAATGGCGCGTCTCATCAGTTACTTTCAGTGTCAGTGTACCTGCTGTCTTAGCACTGCGAACCACGACAACCAGCTGTCCATTG
>ONNY01000149.1 GCA_900319305.1 uncultured Prevotella sp. | reverse complement strand
AAGTCCTACAAGAACGACTCGGCTCAATATTATGCTGAGTTATGTATCGGCTTTTCGGAGACGATGGGACGTCCTGACCTCGCTGGGCGTTATCGTTCGATGCTTGCCTTGCAGTGTTCGAATACGGACATGGTGGCAGAGTCGCTTGAGCAGCTTCGCCTTGTCAACAGATCGGCACTCGACAAGCGGGGACTTGTGGATTATTATAATGCGTGGATGCACGCTTATGGCGAGTTGGTGTCTTTTACCCAGCGCCAAGACATGCACCAGTTTTATTTTGATCAACAAAACCTCTACCGCGATTCTGTGATGATGGTTGCTGAAGAGGGTAGCGAAGAGTGGTGCCACTTGAAAATGGATATCCTCACTGCCAAGCGTCATTTCCAGGATGCCTTGAAGGTGAGCAACCTATGGCTTAAGAAGGTTTATAATAATACGCATGAAAAAGCCTATGCCGCTTTCTATCGTTCGATGGTCTATGAGAGTCTCCATAATCATGATCTGACCTGCTACTGGTTTGGCATCTCTGCCCTCGAAGATATCCGCAGCGGTGTGATGAGTCAAGCCTCGCTTCTCTTCTTGGCAGAGCGACTTGTTGAGGATGGCGACTACGATCGAGCTATGCGGTATATGGCGTTCTGCAGAAGCTGTAATAGCACGTTCAATCCTCACTTGCGTGCCTATCAGTTAAAGTCGATTATCCATGTCATCGAGAAAGACGGGGAGGCCGCTCATGAGCGGATAGATCAGATTCTGATCGTCGCTGGCATCGTGATTGTATTACTCTTGCTTGCACTGATCATTGTCATCGTTAGAAAAAGAAAACGTAACCAAGCATAAAATGATGAGAAAACTATTACTGTCAGTTGCCTGTCTGGCTTCACTGACAACCTACGCTGCCGACACGACACCCGTGTGGTGTAACCCCAGTGTGAACCAACAGAACCGTGAACCAAGACGTGCCGATTTCTTTGCCTTCGAGAACATTGACAAGGCACAGGGCGACAAGTCGGCTTCTGCCCGTTATCAGTCGATGGAGGGTATGTGGAAATTCTGTTTCGTGAAAAATCATCAGGATGCGCCGAAGAATTTCTTCGCACTGAAGTACGACGACTCCAAGTGGGTGGATTTCCCCGTACCAGGACTCTTCGAACTGAATGGATATGGCGACAGAATCTACAAGAATATCGGCTATGCCTGGAGCACGACCTTCGAAACGAATCCGCCATATATCGGTGAGACGAACAACTATACAGGCTCTTATCGTCGCAGTTTCGACCTTCCTGCCGACTGGAAGGGGATGGAGGTGTTCTTCCACGTGGGCTCTGCCACCAGTAACCTCTCTTTGTGGGTGAACGGTAAGTACGTGGGCTACTCGGAGGACTCAAAGGTGGCTGCCGAGTTTAATATCACGAAGTATCTGAAGCCTGGCAAAAACCTCATCGCGATGCAGGTGATGCGCTGGTGTGATGGCTCGTATCTGGAAGATCAGGACTTCTGGCGCTTTACAGGAATCGCCCGTGAGGTGTATCTCTATGCCACACCGAAGACGCATCTGCAGGATATCACCATCGGACAGGACTATCAGAACGGTAATGGTCTGCTGCAGGTGAATGCCAAGGTGGCAAACGACAAGGGTACTACACTTGAGGCCCGTCTGCTGGATGCTGACGGTAATCAGGTGGCTGAGGGACTATCCGCCACCATCCCCAATGTGAAACCCTGGACGGCTGAGACACCTTATTTATATATGTTAGAGCTGCAACTGAAGAAAGGCGACGAGGTGCTGGAGGCAGTGCGCAAGCAGGTGGGCTTCCGCCATATTGAGATCAAAGGAGGTCAGTTGCTTGTGAACGGGCAGCCTATCTTAATCAAAGGTGCCGATCGCCATGAGCTCGATCCTGACGGCGGCTACAACGTGAGTGTAGAGCGTATGATTCAGGATATCAAGATCATGAAACAGTTGAATATCAATGCGGTGCGCACTTGTCACTATCCAGACGATCCGCGTTGGTATGACCTCTGTGACCAGTATGGTATCTATCTCACGGCAGAGTCGAACTTGGAGAGTCACGGTATGGGTTACGGTGAGAAGACGCTGGCGAAGAATCCTGCCTTCGAGCAGATGCACATCGAGCGTCAGCAGGGTAATATGATCAGTTTCAGGAATCACCCGAGTATCATCGTGTGGAGTCTGGGTAATGAGGCAGGCTATGGTCCAAACTTCGAGAAGGCTTACGACTGGGTGAAAGCCTTCGATAATACACGTCCCGTGCAGTATGAGCAGGCACATCAGAACGGGAAGACCGATATCTTCTGTCCGATGTATTTCGGCTATGAGGATTGCGAGAAGTATGCACAGGGTGATAATCCGCGTCCGTTGATCCAGTGTGAGTATGCCCATGCGATGGGTAACTCGATGGGTGGCTTCAAGGAGTATTGGGAGATTATCCGCAAATATCCGAAGTATCAGGGTGGGTACATCTGGGACTTCGTGGATCAGGGGCTGCGCGACAAGAGCAAGCTGACTGGTAAGGAGATCTTTACTTATGGAGGTGACTATGGACGCTATCCTGCCAGCGATCATAACTTCAACTGTAATGGTATCATCGCTCCAGACCGCCGGCTGAACCCTCATGCACATGAGGTGGGTTACTACTATCAGAGCGCATGGATCACACCAAAGGATTTGGCTAATGGCGAATTGGAGATCTACAATGAGAACTTCTTCAAGACGCTCGATGATCTGGAGCTCGTATGGACCATCCGTAAGCATAGCGGTACCATCAACATCAGCGGTATTGCGCCCCAGCAGAGAAAGGTGATTACCGATGCGGAGTTGAAGGCTACGATTGCCCGCGTCTTGGAGCATCATCCTGATGCAGAGTCGTTTGTGAACTTTGAGTTCCGTAGCCGTGAGGCACAGCCCCTGATCGACAAGGGACAGGTGTTGGCGCGTCAGCAGTTCTCACTCAAGGACTATCAGTTCCCAACCCTTGATGCGGCTTCTGCTAACGCGAGTCTGAAAGTAGAAGAGACCGTCAGTTATGTACGTTTCGAGGCAGCTGGTACGGCACTTACCATCGGCAAACAGAGTGGCTGGATTGATTATCTCGACGTGAACGGCACGCCGATGCTGACAGACCGTGAGTCGATAACCCCTGAGTTCTGGCGTGCGCCTACCGACAACGACTACGGCGCCAGGTTGCAGCAGCGCTTTGCCGTATGGCGCCAGCCCGAGATGAAACTGCAGGGTGTCGAGGTGAAGGCTGATGGCGCTGTCGCCACCTTCCAGATGCCTGATGTGAAGGCGACCCTGACGATGACTTACACACTGAAGGCAGACGGTCAGGTGGTGGTACGTGAGCAGCTCTCTACCACCAAGGATGCCGAGATTGCACCGATGTTCCGTTATGGTATGCAGCTTCAGATGCCAAAAGCGTTTGCTCAGGTGGAGTATTACGGACGTGGTCCGATAGAAAACTATATCGATCGCAACAACTCTGAGTTTATCGGCATCTATCAAAACAGCGTGGCTGATGAGTATTTCCCCTATGTGCGTCCGCAGGAGAGTGGCAACCACACCGATGTACGTTGGTTCCGCGTGAAGGATGAACAGGGTAGGGGGCTTGAGTTCTATGGCAGTGCGCCAATAGAGGTCAGTGCGCTGAATTACAGTGTGGCTGATCTCGACGATGGCGTGACGAAGGATAAGGTGTGGGGACGCCACAGTGGTGACCTTGAACCGAGTCCGTTCACTCAGGTGCTCATCCAACAGCGTCAGATGGGGTTAGGTTGTGTGAACTCCTGGGGTGCCTGGCCTCGCCCAGAGTATCTCGTTCCTTATCAGGATTACGACTTCACGTTTGCCATCCGCCCCTTACAGACAAAATAACGTCAATTATCCCCTCTGACGTGACAAATTGTAACCATCTGCAGTTGACTTTTGTCAAAAAGAACGCTGCAGATGGTTATTTTATGAAATTTTATCCAAAAATACTTG
>ONNY01000011.1 GCA_900319305.1 uncultured Prevotella sp. | reverse complement strand
AAGGAGTGGGGGCAGAACATAATTTACTGTCTTATGACGAATGAGTAAGCGGCCTTATTCCACTTCCTTGATGTTGTTAACGAGTGCAAAGATAATAATAATATTGAATATACAATGAATAAAAAAGAGACAACTAAGTTTATTGTGCAGTTGATTGCATCGATCGCATCAGCGATTCTGACTGCACTGGGAGCGACGTCCTGCATGGGACTGTGAGAAGTGAGAAGAGAATCTCCGATCATCATTATAATGGTCGGAGATTTTTGTGCTTAGTCGACTTGAGCATGATAGCTGGCATTCCAATCATCGGGCGGCCAACAGTCGGGGCGCTTGTTCATTAACAGTAAATCTCTATTTCTATCCGCCAGAAGTTGTTTTCTTGTTGGATCGGATAAATCACGAATTCCGTAGTAAAATTATCGCCATCATCGAACATGCGGTTCACGTAGATATACTGTCCATTCTCCTGGTCTTTGGGTTGAACGAAGAAGGTCTTGCCATCGTATTTCACAGGGGGCTGACACAGCATCTGCTTAATGAACTGCTTGGCATCGTCCTCACTGGCGAAGTAGAGACTGGCCTGGCGGGAGGTGTCGAGGCTGTAAGTGAAGTAGATGGCATGGGGCGACGTGGGAACGACTTCATAGCCGAAATATTCTTCCTTGCCTTTTTTCACGTCACGGCCATATACATATTTAATACACTCTATTTCTCCATCTTGATTGCCGGCTTCAAACAGAAAATCCAAGCCGCTGGTAGAGGCTTCTTCAAAGTCTTCTGTGTGGATCATCAGTTTGAGGAGTCCCTTCAACGAGAGTTCAGGCGTCTCTGGCGCCGACACAAATGACATACATAAGATCACACCAAGTGTGATGGCTGATAGTCTGAATAATGCTTTCATTTCACACGATTTTCTTAATGGTTCTTGTTTATTCGCTGCAAAATATGGTTCTTGTTTATTCGCTGCAAAATTAAGAAGATTTCTGCAAATTTGCAAGATAATAACAAAAAAATTGTATCTTTGCACCCACAGAACCATATCATTAAGCATTATGATGAAAAGAATCTTATTTATGGCTCTCGTCTGCATAGTGACGGCGATGGCACAGGCGCAAAGCCTTGATGGTGAATGGAAATCGGAACAGGTTGAAAAGAACGGGGAGTATGACATCTTTCTGAAGTTCTCTGGATCAAATCTTGATCTGAAAATTATGGGTACGATTGAGGAATCGGAAGCCAGTATCGTTCTTTCCGTTACGCTGCCATGCGACTACGTGCGTAAGGGCAACAAGTTGGATTTGACACCTCATACGAAGGATGCCAAGATCAAACTGGAGGATTTGAAAGTGAAAGGCGAATTGGCCGATTCGCTGGAGGCACATCCGGAATACATGGACTATATCAAGTTTATGTTTGTCGGTATCTTGGAAGATAAGAAAGACGATCTGCTGAAGGAGTTTCCTATAAAAGATGTGGGACTGGAGATTGCCTCTCAAACCGAAACGACGCTGACAATCCGTGACGATAAAGGCGAAGATCTCGTTTTCACCAGGGTGAAAGAAGAGTAATCAGATAAATAATGTGGAAACCTGCAAACGGGCGCAAAGGTTTTCGTGGTTTTTTAACGTTATATGACATTTGAAATTTGGTAGATTCGGAAATTTGTACTACCTTTGACCACTAAACAAACAGTTTGCTCCTAAGAGCGTGATGCCTGAAAAGGTGATTCAGTTCGGTGAAGGTAACTTCCTCCGTGCATTTGTAGATTGGATTATTTGGAACATGGACCAGAAGACCGACTTCAACGGTTCTGTCGTTGTTGTACAGCCTATTGAGAGAGGTATGGTTGACTGGCTCAATGCCCAGGATTGTCTGTACCATGTGAACCTGCAGGGTCGTGAGAACGGTAAGCCCGTGAACACCCTCGAGCGTATCGACGTGATCAGCCGTGCGCTGAATCCCTATACCCAGAATGCCGCCTTTATGGCACTGGCCGACCAGCCCGAGATCCGTTTCGTGATCTCCAACACCACTGAGGCAGGTATCGCCTTCGACCCCAGTTGTAAGTTGGAGGATGCTCCCGCCAGTTCTTATCCCGGCAAACTGGTACAGTTGTTGTATCGTCGTTACCAGACCTTCAACGGCGACCCCACAAAGGGTCTGATCATCTTCCCCTGTGAGTTGATCTTCCTGAACGGTCACGTGCTGAAGGACTGTATCTATAAGTATATCGACCTGTGGAACCTCGGTGCCGACTTCAAGAAGTGGTTCGAGGAGGCTTGCGGTGTGTATGCTACCCTCGTGGACCGTATCGTGCCGGGCTTCCCCCGCAATGAGATCAAGGAGATTCAGGAGAAAATCTGTTACCGCGACAACCTCGTGGTTCAGGCCGAGACCTTCCACCTCTGGGTGATCGAGGCTCCGAAGGAAGTAGCCCAGGAGTTCCCCGCCGACAAGGCTGGTCTGCACGTGCTGTTCGTGCCGTCAGAGGAGCCCTACCACAAGCGTAAGGTGACCCTGTTGAACGGTCCGCACACCGTACTGAGTCCGGTGGCTTTCCTGAGTGGCGTGAACATCGTGCGTGATGCCTGCAACCATGAAGTGATCAAGAAGTATATCCACAAGGTGCAGTTCGACGAGTTGATGCAGACCCTCGACCTGCCGATGGATCAGTTGGAGAAGTTTGCCGGCGACGTGCTGGAGCGTTTCGACAACCCGTATGTGGACCATCAGGTAACGAGTATCATGCTGAACTCCTTCCCGAAGTTCCAGGCACGCGACCTGCCCGGTGTGAAGACTTACCTGGAGCGCAGGGGCGAGTTGCCTAAGGGTTTGGTATTCGGTCTGGCTGCCATCATCACCTATTATAAGGGTGGCAAGCGCGAGGACGGTGTGGAGATCGTGCCCAACGACGACCAGAAGATCATGGATCTGCTGAAGCAGCTGTGGGCTACTGGCGACACACAGATGGTTGCTGTAGGTGTGCTGGGTGCCGAGGCTATCTGGGGTGAGGATCTGAACAAGATTCCTGGTCTGACCGCCATGGTGAAGCAGGATCTCGACCTCATCCAGAGCGTTGGCATGCTCGAGGCTGTCAAGAGCATACTGTAATGAATGAGCGATTGTATTGAAATTAAAGGGGCGCGAGTTAATAACCTTAAGAACATTAACGTCAAGATCCCCCGGAATACGTTTACAGTGATTGCCGGAGTAAGTGGCTCCGGCAAATCATCTCTGGCCTTCGACACATTGTATGCCGAAGGTCAGCGGCGTTATGTAGAGAGCCTGTCGAGTTATGCCCGTCAGTTCTTGGGAAGAATGAATAAACCCGAGTGCGACTACATCCGAGGTATCCCCCCTGCCATCGCTATCGAACAGAAGGTGATCTCCAGGAATCCGCGTTCCACCGTGGGTACCACGACGGAGATCTACGAGTATCTCAGACTGCTCTATGCCCGCATCGGACACACCTACTCGCCCATCAGCGGCTGTGAGGTGAGGAAACACTCAACGGAGGACGTGGTGAAGCAGGTGCTGGCATACTCGAAGGGTACGAAATTCGTGGTGCTGGCACCGATCCATGTGCCTGAAGGGCGCACGGTGGAGCAGCAGTTGAAGGCGTATCTTTTGGAAGGTTTCGCAAGAATCTACGGGCCCCCTAAGTTAGGGGGCGACAGGGGTCTGAACGAGGGAGAATTCATTCGCATTGATGACTATTTAGAACTTAGGGGACTTGTGGCTGGTTATCGACCGTTTGAGTGTGGACGACTCGAAGGATGTGATCGCCCGACTGGTGGATTCGGCAGAGACGGCCTTTTATGAGGGCGGTGGCGAGATGCGCCTGATGTTCCTGCCCTCGAATATCACTTACGACTTCTCCATGCGTTTCGAGGCCGACGGGATGACGTTTGAGGAGCCCTCAGACCAGATGTTCTCGTTTAACTCTCCTGCCGGGGCCTGTCCCACGTGTCAGGGGTTCGGACGTATCATCGGTATCGATGAAAAACTGGTGATCCCCAACACGACGCTATCAGTATATGACGGTTGCGTGGTGTGCTGGCATGGAGAGAAGATGAAGGAGTGGCAACAGTGGTTCGTGCGCCATGCCGCCGCAGACGACTTCCCCATCTTCGAGCCGTATATGAACCTGACGCAACAGCAGAAAGACTGGCTGTGGCACGGTCTGCCCTCGGATAAAGGTGCCAAGGAGAAACCTTGTATCGACGAGTTCTTCAAGATGGTGGAGGCGAGCCAATATAAGATCCAGTACCGCGTGATGCTGGCGCGCTATCGTGGCAGGACGACGTGTCCGACATGTCACGGTACCCGATTGAAGCCTGAGGCCGACTACGTGAAGATTGGCGGCAGGAGCATCACCGACCTCGTGCAGATGCCCGTGGTGAGGCTGAAGGAATGGTTCGACCGCCTGGAACTCGACGAACATGACCAAGAGGTAGGCAAACGTCTGCTGACGGAGGTGAAGAGCAGGCTGCAGTTCCTCCTGAACGTGGGACTGGGTTATCTGACGCTCAACCGTCTCTCCAACTCCCTCTCGGGTGGTGAGAGTCAGCGTATCAACCTCTGTACGAGTCTGGGTAGTTCGCTGGTGGGTTCGCTCTATATCCTCGACGAGCCGAGTATCGGCCTGCATGCCAGGGATACCGACCGTCTGATCCATGTGTTGAAGGATCTGCAGGATCTGGGTAACACGGTGGTGGTGGTGGAGCACGACGAGGAGATCATGCGGGCTGCCGACTACCTGATAGACATCGGTCCCGATGCAGGGCGCCTGGGCGGCGAGGTGGTCTTTCACGGCAACGCCAAAGACATCACTAGTCAGGCTAGTCATGCTAGAAATGCTAGTCCTGCTAGCTACACCGTGAAATATCTCCTCCACGAAGAAGAGATCCCCGTGCCGCAGAGCCGACGCCCCTGGAACCTGCATATCGACATCAAGGGTGCCAGGATGAACAACCTGAGAGGCATCAACGTACAGTTCCCACTCAATGTGATGACGGTGGTAACGGGTGTCTCAGGCTCGGGAAAATCGAGTCTGGTAAAGGGTATCCTCTACCCTTCCCTGAAGCGTCATCTCGGTGAGGTGTGTGATGCCCCTGGCGAGTATTTAGGCATCGACGGCGACATCAATGCCCTGAAACATGTGGAGTTTGTGGATCAGAACCCCATCGGTAAGTCCACCCGTTCGAACCCCGCGACCTATGTGAAGGCGTATGATGCCATCCGTGACCTCTTTGCCGAACAGCCGTTGTCGCAGCAGATGGGATTCACGCCACAGTATTTCTCGTTCAACACCGACGGCGGACGTTGTGAGGAGTGTAAGGGTGCCGGTGTGATCACCGTAGAGATGCAGTTTATGGCAGACCTCGTGTTGGAGTGTGAGGCCTGTCACGGACACCGTTTTAAGCACGATATCCTCGACGTGAAGTTTGAAGGGAAGAATATCGATGATGTGCTGAACATGACGATCTCGGAAGCACTGGAGTTCTTCAGGGAACATAAGCAGGATACCATCGTAAAGCGATTGAAGAGTCTGGAGGATGTGGGACTCGGGTATATCAAACTCGGACAGAGTTCTTCGACCCTCTCGGGCGGTGAGAATCAGCGCGTGAAACTCGCCTACTTCATCGGACAGGAGAAACAAGAGCCGACACTCTTCATCTTCGACGAGCCGACGACGGGTCTGCATTTCCACGATATCCACAAACTGCTGGATGCCTTCAACGCCCTGATAGCACGAGGACACACGATCCTCATCATCGAACATAACATGGAGATCATCAAGTGTGCCGACTACGTGATAGACTTAGGTCCAGACGGAGGCGACAAGGGCGGCGCACTCGTGGCGAAGGGTACCCCCGAGGAGATCGTCCGATGTCCGGAGAGTCTCACAGGCAAGTATCTGAAAACGAAATTAGACCTATAGGACATTGAAACATCATCAACTATTCATATATACAAAAATCTTATTAATCAGCCTACTGCTTAGTATGCCGACAGCCATGACTGGTGCCAAGAAGGATTCGCTGATACTGGGTAAGATCCGCGCGTTCCACCAGGCACATGTCAGGACGATCGACAGTCTGCAGGACAACGTATATGCGAAGATCCGTTTCAACGTGGAGAAGCGTAACTCCATCCTCTGGCTCATCCCCTCGATGTATGTGCTGGCCAAGGATCCCAGGGAGTATATCCGCGAGTCGTATAGCGACGTGACCTATATGGGTGAACACGACTTTGTGGTGAACCGTCAGGTGGTGACGGGTACCATCCGCAGAAACCGCAAGGCGATGCCAGTGATCGTGGACTTCAACATCCCACACCTCTATGACATCGCCCTCTATGACGGCTATATGCTATCACCCTTCCACCCCATCAACCAGATCTATTACCGCTACAGACAATACCGCCAGAGCGACGGTACCACCCGACTGGAGTTCAAGCCGAAACTCTATAACACCCAACTCGTGAACGGCTACGCCATCGTGGAGACGGAGACGGGCCGTATCATCAAGACGGTGATCAGTGGTGAGTTTGATATGCTGTCGTTCTACTCGGAGGTGAAACAGGAAGATCTGGGTCCGCTGGCACTGATGCCCACACAATGTACCACGGCAGCGACGTTCCGGTTCATGGGTAACAGGGTTTCGTCGGTCTTCAACTCCATGTATCATCAGCCCTATACGCTGCCCGACAGCATCGACGAGCAACGGAGCAAGGAACTGATCGACTCGTTGCGACCGATACCGTTGTCGGTGAGTGACAAACGCATCTATGAGGCCCAGGAAGAGAAGCAGCGGGAGGCTGAAACTGCTGCCGCCGCCGACACCACCGAACATAAGACAAACAAGTGGAAGCACTTCTGGTGGGACATCGTGGGTGATAACCTCGTGACACCGTTGGCAGCAGAGACGAAGGACAAAGGTGCCGAGTTCCATCTGTCGCCTATCATCAATCCCCTGAACGTGAGATATAGCGGCAGCAAGGGTATCTCGTATAAGATGAACCTCTATCTGCAGTATAAGTTCAATGAATACCGTTATCTGACGTTTGACCCCATGTTCGGTTATAACTTCAAGCAGAAGCAGTTCTACTTCAACGCCCCCCTGAGGATGACCTATAACCCGAAGCGTAACGGTTATGCACAGGTGACGGTGGGAAACAACCGTATCAGTAACTCGACAGTGCTCGACCAGATCAACCACGAAAACGGAGACACCCTCAAATTCGACCAGAAGGATGCCGACCAATTCATCGATAACTATGTGGAACTGAAGAACAACATCATGGTTGTGGACTGGTTGGATATCGAGACACGTCTGATCTATCACCAGCGTACCCCTGTGAACAAAGCCCTGATGTATGTCTTCGACAAGCCAATCAGATACCGGAGCTTTGCACCGGCAGTCGAACTGAAGTTCCGTCCCTGGTATGACAGAGGCCCTGTCATCACGGTGGATTACGAACGAAGTATCAAGAATGTGCTGAAATCGAACCTCCAGTATGAGCGTTGGGAGTTTGATGCCCAGTGGAAGATGAAGATTGCAGGACTGCGGTATCTGAACCTGAGAACGGGTTACGGCTTCTATACCGACAGGAGCGACAACTACTTCATGGACTACTCCAACTTCTGCGACAACAACCTGCCTGAAGGCTGGGAAGACCACTGGTCGGGTAACTTCCAACTGCTCGACGGTAAGGTGTATAACGAATCAAACTTCTACTACCGCAACAACGTGTCGTATGAGTCGCCGATGCTCTTCTGCACCTGGTTGCCGTTAGTCGGCAAATACATTGAAAAGGAGCGTCTGTATTTCAGTAATGTAGTGGTGCAGCATACCCGTCCCTACTTCGAGTTGGGCTACGGTCTAACCTGCCGTTATATGTCCATTGGTATCTTCACCAGTTTCTATAACACCAAGTTCCAGAAGGCTGGCGTCACCTTTGACTTTGAACTCTTTAAGCGATGGTAAAACCCCTGACTGTCTATAAGGCGAGTGCCGGTAGCGGAAAGACCTTTACCCTTGCTACCGAATACATCCGACTGATCGTGGAGAATCCCACGAACTATCGGAACATCCTGGCAGTGACCTTCACGAACAAGGCCACCGAGGAGATGAAGATGCGAATCCTCAGTCAGTTGTACGGTATCTGGAAGGGATTGCCAGAGTCTGACAACTACCTGCAGGTGATTGTGGAGAAGACGGGCTATGCCCCGAAACTCATCAGGGAACGGGCTGGACAAGGACTGTCGAACCTGCTTCATAACTACAACTACTTCCGTGTGGAGACCATCGACACCTTCTTCCAGAGTGTGTTGAGAAACATGGCACGGGAACTCGACCTGACCACTAACCTGAAGATTGGTCTCAATGATGTGCAGGTGGAGGAACTGGCAGTGGATCAGTTGATTGCCGACCTGAGCACCACCGATGTGATGCTGCAGTGGATCCTGAAGTATATCATGGAGAGTATCTCCGATGAGAAGTCATGGAATGTCATCAGTCAGATCAAGCGTTTCGGTCGTACCATCTTCAACAACGAATACAAGGAGGTGAGTCAGGCGCTGGAGCAGAAGATGGAAGAGAAAGGTTTCTTTGAACGCTATACCACCCAACTGCGGGAGATCAGGAAAGCCGCAGAGGAACGGATGATTCTGATCGGTGAGAGTTTCTTCGATACCTTGGAAGGCGAAGGTCTCAGTATCGATGATCTGTCGAATAAGAACCGCGGCATCGCAGGATTCTTCTTGAAGTTACAGAAGGGTGTGTTCGACCCCAGTATCGAGAATGCAACGGTAGCCAACTGTCTCGGCAATCCCGAGAAATGGTGTGCGAAGACCCATCCCCAGCGCGACTTCATCCTCTCACTGGCAGAGGGTGTCTTAGGCGATATCCTGCGCTATGCGGTAGAAGAGCGTTCCCGTCAGTGGAAGCTCTATAAGTCGGCAGACCTCACCCTGCGCCATCTGAACCAGTTGAGACTGTTGGGCAGTATCGAGAAGAAAGTGAGGGAACTCAATGAGAACAACAACCGTTTCCTGCTGAGTGACACCCAGCAGCTGTTACATGCCCTGATCGAGGGCAGCGACTCCCCCTTCATCTTTGAGAAGATCGGTACCCAACTGGAACACGTGATGATCGACGAGTTTCAGGATACCAGTACGGTGCAGTGGCAGAACTTCCGTGTGCTGCTCGACGAGGCGATGAGTCACGAAGGCGGCTCCAACCTCATCGTGGGTGATGTAAAACAGAGCATCTACCGTTGGCGTTCGGGTGACTGGCGGCTGTTGAATGACATCGAACAACAGTTCCGTCAGCAGCAGATAGAGACGATCCCCCTGAAGAAGAACTACCGTTCGGAGCGGAACGTCATCACCTTCAACAACCACTTCTTCAGTCATGCGGCAGAGATAGAGTATCAGGAGCAGCAGGAACTGAATCCCGAAGAGGCGGAACAGTTGAAGAGAGCCTATGCCGACGTGGTGCAGGAGATTCCTGAAGGGCGCGAGGCAACAGGAGAAGTTAGCGTGACACTCCTGCCTCCAGAAGACTATCAGACGACTACCCTCCAAGAGGTGGCAGACTCCATCAGCGAACTGACAGAACGAGGCATACCCCAAAGAGAGATCGCCATCCTGGTACGTGTAAACAACCAGATACCGGTGATAGCCCAGTATTTCCTGGAGCAGATGCCGGAAGTGAAGATCGTGTCGGATGAAGCGTTCCGACTGGACGCATCGGTGGCAGTGAACCTCCTCGTATCAGCCCTCAGACTACTCTCCCACCCTGACGACCTGTTGACGCAGGCTGCCATCGTGAAACTATACCATATCGACATACTGAAGGAACAGACGGAAGACAACGAACTCCTGCTCCGCACGAACGACCTGAACCAGTTGTTGCCAGAGACGTTCCGAACTCAGCGTGAAGTACTGATCACGATGCCGCTCTACGAACTGGCAGAACGTCTGTATGCCATCTTCGAACTGGAGCGACTGAACGAACAGAGTGCCTACGTGTTTGCGTTCTATGATCAGTTAGCAAGTTATGTGAATGAGAACACCGCCGATATTGATTCCTTCCTCGCGGCGTGGGATGAGAGCCTCTGTGGCAAGACCATCCAGAGTGAGGAGACCAACGGTGTGAGGATCCTCTCGATCCATAAGTCGAAAGGCCTGGAATATAACTATGTGATCTGTCCGTTCTGTGACTGGCAGTTGGAGAAGCAGAGTGGTAACTTCCTGTGGTGTCAGCCAAAGGAAGAGCCCTTCAGTGACCTGCCCATCGCCCCAGTGGACTACAGTAAGAATCAGATGTTGGGCACCATCTATGAGGAAGACTATCTGCACGAACACTTGCAGAACACAGTGGACAATCTGAATCTGCTCTATGTTGCCTTCACCCGTGCGAAGAAGGGACTCTATGTCTTTGGTAAACGAGGTGCGAAGGCGTCGCGCTCCGGACTCATCGAACAATGTCTGCCTCTCGTGGCACAGGAGATGCCAGAGGCCATCCTTTCAGGCCTAGAGGAAGAGAAAGGAATACTGCAATTCTCCCTTGCCAGTCAGGCTAGTCCTGCTAGTCATGCTAGTCATGCTAGCCCTGCTAGTCAAAACCCCTTCCTGCAGCCCGCAGAGCCTGTGGCAGTTGATTTCCATTATATGGAGAGTCAGGTGAATTTCCGTCAGAGTAACCGTAGTCAGGCGTTTATCGAGGCAGATGAGAGTGATGAGATAGAGCGTCTGAACTATATCCAGACGGGTAGCGTACTGCATCAGATCTTCTCGATGATCCGCACCACGGATGATATCGAGGATGCCCTGAAACAGTTGCAATTCGAGGGTGTACTCTACGATGAACAGATCACCCCAGAGCGTATCACGGCGATGCTGAGAAAGCGGTTGCAGGATCCCCGTGTGGCAGACTGGTTCTCGCCCCGTTGGACTCTCTTCAACGAGTGTACCATTCTCACGATGGAAGACGGCGAAGTGAAAGAGAGGCGTCCTGACCGTGTGATGACAGACGGGCAGCATTGGGTGGTGGTGGATTTCAAGTTCGGTTCCCCAAAACCAGAATACGGTGATCAGGTGCGGGAATATATGGCGTTGATTAAGACGATGCAGCCTGAAGCAGAGGTAAACGGCTATTTATGGTTCGTGTATAGTAACAAAATAGAAGAAGTGGTATGAAGAGTTTTCTCGAAAAGGTCGCAGCGGATTTGTTGAAGAGGTTTGATAACGATCTCTCCCGAGTCGCCGTAGTGTTCCCCAATAAACGTGCATCGCTCTTCCTCAATGAGCATCTGGCACGGCTGGCAGGCAAGCCGCTCTGGAGTCCTGCCTATATCACCATCAGCGATCTCTTCCGCAGTCACTCGGAGTTGAAGGTGGCAGACCCTATCCTACTCGTCTGTGAACTGCACAAGGTCTTTATCGAGGCCACAGGGATGGATGAGACCTTGGATCACTTCTACGGCTGGGGACAACTGCTCCTGGCCGACTTCGACGATCTGGACAAGAACATGGGACCTGCAGACCAGGTGTTCAAGAACCTGAGGGACATCCATGAACTCGATGATATCTCCTATCTCACCGACGAACAGCGGGAGATGATCAGACGCTTCTTCAGCAACTTCTCCGAGGATCATAACAGTGAACTGAAACAGCGGTTCCTGAGACTGTGGAGCCGTATCGGCACCATCTATCATCTCTTCAACGAACGGCTCGCCAGTCAGCAGATCTGTTACGAGGGAGCCCTCTACCGTCAGGTGGTGGAGAATCCCAATATCGACTTCCGTTACGACACCTACGCCTTCGTGGGCTTCAACCATCTGCAGGAGGTGGAGAAGATGCTCTTCAAGCGGATGGAACAGGAAGGGAAGGCGATCTTCTATCAGGATACGGAGGAACTGCCACCTGAGGAACTCACCTATATCTCTGCCCCTACGGAGAATATACAGGCCCGTTTCGTGAGTCAGTGGCTCACACCGGAACGCATTGCTGCAGGAAGGAAAACGGCGATTGTACTCTGCGACGAGAAACTGTTGCAGACGGTGATCCATTGTCTGCCGAAAGCAGTAGAGAAAGTAAACGTCACCACAGGCTATCCCCTGAGTCAGACCGCTGCCGCCACCCTCGTGAGTCAGTTCTTTAATCTGCAGATCAACGGTTTCTCGCTGAAGACCAATGCGTTCAGACGACATTGGCTCGACCTGATGAACCGTCATCCCTATGCGAAGATGATGCCAGCGGACTATGCCAATACCCGCTATACCGACAACAGCGCCTTGCTACACGCCCTGTTGGGTATCGTCCGTCATGTGGCGAAGGATCCCAGTCCGAAGGATCATTTGGCGACAGAGAGTCTGTTCAGGGTCTATACGGTGTTGAACCGTTTGACGGATCTCGTGGATAGCGGTGTGCTGAAGGTGGATATCATCACCCTGCAACGTCTCGTGACCCAGGTGATCCAATCCACCACGATCCCCTTCCACGGCGAACCAGCAGAGGGCATTCAGATCATGGGTGTGTTAGAAACCCGAAACCTCGACTTCGACCACGTGCTGATGCTCTCGTGTAACGAAGGCAACATGCCCCGTGGTGTGAGCGACACCTCTTTTATCCCCTATAGCATCAGAAAGGCCTACGGTCTGACAACGGTGGATCACAAGGTGGCCATCTACGAACACTATTTCCATCGGTTGCTGCAAAGGGCAAAGGATGTGACGCTGGTGTATAACAACGCCACCAACGACGGACAGACGGGCGAGATGTCACGTTTCATGCTGCAGCAGATGGTGGAGCGCGAGAAGCCCATCCTGTACCGTACGCTACAGGCAGGACAACTAACGGCAGCCAGACATCCGAAGACTATCCTCAAGACCGACGAGGTGATGGGTATCATGAAGCATCTCTTTGCCAAGGAGAACGGCGGCATCAGTCCGACTGCCATCAGCACCTATCTGCGCTGTCAGTTGCGGTTCTTCTACCATTATGTGGGCAACCTGATCGAACCAGAGGATAACGAAGAAGATATTGTCGATAACCGCATCTTCGGAAACATCTTCCACAAGGCGGCACAGATGGTCTATGAACGCCTAAAGACGTTGACTGGCAACCATATCACCGCCTTAGCCATCGACGATCTCCTGAAGAGTGCCATCGAGATCGAACAGACGGTGGATGACGCCTTCCGTACCGAACTCTTCCAGATCACCGACCCTCACCGAAAGGTACCAGCCTACGACGGGTTGCAACTCATCAACCGGGAAGTGATCATCAGGTATGTAAGACAACTGTTGGAGACAGATAGGAGATTCACGCCTTTCAGTATCTTAGGCTTGGAGAAACCGGTGAAGATGCCGTTAGAATGGACGATGGTCAGAGGATATATAGACCGCTTAGACCAGATTACAGATCCCGAGACCGGTGAGGAAAGGATACGTGTGATCGACTATAAGACAGGGGCTAAGAAACAGAAGGATCTGCCAGATGTGGCTGCTATCTTTGATCCTGCGAATGTGAAGGATCATAGCGACTATTACCTGCAGACCTTCCTCTACAGTCATATCGTGCGTCAGAATACAAACCTGCCCGTCTCCCCTGTCCTGCTCTTTATCCAGTATGCAGGCAGCGACGGCTACGACCCTACCCTGAAACTGGGTAAGGATCCCGTACGGGACATTGCCACTGCCTCAGAGGAATTCATGCAATTGCTCAGAGAAAAGATGAGCGAGATCTTCTGTCAAGACCTCGCTTTCTCGCCGACAGAGGATCAGGATCGCTGTCGCACCTGTCCCTATCAGATGTTATGTCGTTAACCGATTACTCTTCCATGAGTTTACGATAACGGGCTCGTTTGGGTTCTTCCAGACCCAAGCGCTGGGCTTTGTTCGCCTCATATTCGGAGTAGTTGCCCTCGAAATAGAACACATTTCCTTCACCCTCGAAGGCGAGGATATGGGTACAGATACGATCCAGGAACCAACGGTCGTGACTGATAATTACGGCACATCCCGCAAAGGCCTCAAGACCTTCTTCCAATGCACGTAACGTGTTGACGTCTATATCGTTAGTAGGCTCATCTAAAAGTAAGACATTACCCTCTTGTTTCAAGGCGATAGCCAGATGCAGACGGTTGCGTTCACCACCTGAGAGTACCCCGCATTTCTTTTCCTGATCGGCACCGCTGAAGTTGAATCGTGAAAGATAAGCACGTACGTTCACATCCTTACCACCCATGCGGATCGTCTCGTTGCCGCCACTCACCACCTGATAGACACTCTTCTCAGGATCGATGTCCTTATGCTGCTGATCCACATACGAGAGTTTCACCGTCTCTCCCACATCGAAGGTACCGGCATCTGGGGTATCAAGTCCCATAATGAGTCGGAAGAGCGTTGTCTTACCAGCACCGTTAGGACCAATCACACCCACGATACCATTCGGCGGGAGGATGAAGTTCAGGTCGTTGAAGAGTTGTTTCTCCGGGAACGACTTCGCCACATGCTCTGCCACAATCACCTTGTTACCGAGACGCGGACCATTGGGGATGAAGATCTCCAGTTTCTCCTCACGTTCCTTCTGCTCCTCATTCAACATCTTATCATAGGAGTTCAGACGGGCCTTTCCTTTCGCATGACGTGCCTTCGGCGCCATACGCACCCACTCCAACTCGCGTTCGAGGGTCTTACGACGCTTCGAAGCCGACTTCTCTTCCTGTGCCAAGCGCTGCGATTTCTGTTCGAGCCATGAAGAGTAGTTGCCCTTCCAGGGGATACCCTCACCACGGTCCAGTTCCAGAATCCATTCTGCCACATCATCAAGGAAATAGCGGTCGTGGGTTACGGCAATCACTGTTCCCTCATACTGCTGCAGATGCTGTTCCAACCAGTCGATACTTTCGGCATCCAAGTGGTTGGTAGGCTCATCGAGCAACAGCACATCAGGTTTCTGGAGCAATAGACGACAAAGTGCCACACGACGACGCTCACCACCCGAGAGTGTCGTCACGTTCCAATCGCCAGGAGGACAATTCAGGGCTGCCATTGCACGATCCAGTTTCGAGTCCATATTCCACGCATCCGTCGAATCGATGACATCCTGCAATTCAGCCTGACGCGCCATCAGCTTCTCCATCTTATCGGGATCCTCGTAGTATTCGGGTAGTCCGAACTTCACGTTGATCTCGTCGTACTCCGCCAGTGCATCATAGACGTGCTGCACACCCTCCATCACATTCTCCTTCACCGTCTTTGTCTCATCGAGGGGCGGATCCTGGGGCAGATAACCCACCGAGTAACCCGGACTCCATACCACATTGCCCTGATACTGCTGGTCGAGACCTGCAATAATCTTCATCAAGGTGGACTTACCGGCACCGTTCAGACCGATGATACCGATCTTCGCCCCATAGAAAAAACTGAGGTAGATGTTCTTGAGCACTTGTTTCTGGTTCTGCTGAATGGTCTTGCTCACTCCGACCATCGAGAAAATCACTTTCTTGTCGTCAACTGTTGCCATACTATTTGAGTAAATTTCAGATTTTGTGCAAAAATACAAAAAAATGCGGAAATCTAATACATATCTCATATTTTATTTGTAATTTCGCAGCCAAATTAAGAAAACTGACGATAAATCGAATGAATAGAGTTGTAATTACAGGCATGGGAATCTGGTCGTGCATCGGTACCAGCCTCGACGAAGTAAGAGACGCCCTTTACGCAGGAAAAAGCGGTATCATCCTCGATCCCGTACGTAAGGAGGCAGGCTTCCGTTCTGGTCTGGTGGGAAATGTGCCGAAGGCTGACCTGAAAGCCCTGCTACCCCGCAATACGAGAAGTTATATGCACGAAGAGAGCCAGTATGCCTATCTGGCTACCCTACAGGCGCTGCAACAGGCAGGTATCGATATGGACTATCTGGAACAGCACGAGGTGGGTATCGTCTATGGCAACGACTCTGCCGTAGAAGCCAGCAGCAAGGCGGTGGATAAGTTCCACCAGATGCACACCAGTCTGGCCTGTGGCAGCGGTTCCCTCTTTCAGTGTCTGAACTCCACCATCTCCATGAACCTGGCTTGTATCTTCAAACTGAAAGGTATCAACCAGACGATCTCTGCTGCCTGTGCCTCAGGTTCCCAGAGTATTGGCATGGCAGCCACCCTTATCGCCAATGGTCTGCAGGACTGCATCATCTGTGGCGGTGCTGAGGAGGTAAACCACTTAGGTGTGGTGTCGTTCGACGGTCTGCAGTCGTTCTCCGTCCGTGAGGATGCCCCCGAGAAAGCCAGTCGTCCCTTTGACAAGGACAGAGACGGTCTCGTACCCAGCGGTGGTGGTGCCACCCTGATCTTAGAGAGTTACGAACACGCCATCCAGCGTGGGGCTCCAATCCTGGCAGAAGTACTGGGATGGGGTTTCTCTGGCAATGGCGACCATATCTCCACACCCAATATCGAAGGTCCCTCGAAGAGTATGCTCAATGCCCTGAAGAATGCAGGTGTCACACCGCAGGAGATCGGCTACGTGAATGCCCACGCCACAAGTTCACTCATCGGTGATCAGCGCGAAGCACAGGTGATAGCCCGGGTCTTCGGCGACTACAAGGTGCCAGTCAGTTCCACCAAGAGTCTGACGGGTCATGAGATGTGGATGGCAGGTGCCAGTGAGGTGATCTACTCCATCCTGATGATGAAGAACGACTTCATGGCGGGTAACCTGAACTTCGAGACACCTGATGAGGAGACTGCCGTCATCAACGTGTTGCCAGAGAGAAAAGAACAGCATTTCGACCTGTTCCTCAGCAACTCGTTCGGCTTCGGTGGTACGAACTCCACCCTGATCATCAAAAATCTCTAAATTGTTGCATATTTCCTTGATTTTGTAGTGCGAAGGAACAAAAAAGCGCCCCAAGAACGGCTATTTTTGCCTTTTTTTGAAAAAAAATCGGGAAAAGTTTCGGTAATCTACTGAAAATTAGTAACTTTGCAGTCCGAAATTGAGAAAAATCGGATTTACACATTATTAATATATAGAAGAAATAAAAAAATGACCAAGGCAGAAATCATCAACAAAATTGCTGACGAGACTGGTGTTGCCAAGAAAGATGTGGCCACCACTGTAGAAGCTTTCATGGAAGAGATCCGCGTGAGCCTCGCCGACAACAAGGAGAATGTCTATCTCCGTGGCTTCGGTACCTTTCTGGTGAAGCGTCGCGCCCAAAAGACCGCCCGTAACATCTCAAAGAACACGACGATCGTTATCGACGCACACGATTTTCCCTCATTCAAGCCCTCTAAGAGCTTTATTGAGAAAATGAAGTAATTAACAACTTAAATAAATTCTAGAATTATGCCAAACGGAAAGAAGAAGAAGGGCCACAAGATGGCTACTCACAAGCGTAAGAAGAGACTGCGCAAGAATCGTCATAAGAGCAAGTAAGCTTACGTGACATGAGAAACAGAATGAAAGGAGTGTGCCGGCTAATCCCTTAACGGATAGCGGCACACCCTTTTGAATTAAACAGAAAACCCTACAAGAAAAGCAAGAAGCTAATGACAAGTGAAGTAATCATTGATGTTCAGCCGAAAGACATCTCTATTGCGCTGCTCGAAGACAAACAGCTGGTGGAATACCAGCAGGAGCAACGGACGGTGTCCTTCTCGGTGGGTAACATCTACGTGGCAAAGGTCAGAAAACTGATGCCCGGACTCAATGCCTGCTTTGTCGATGTCGGTGCCGAACGTGTGGCCTTCCTGCATTATCTTGACCTGGGAAATCAATTCAACTCCTACGAGAAGTATCTGAAACAGGTGGTGAGTGACCGCAAGAAACTCTTCCCCATTCAGAAAGCTCACATCCAACCCGAACTGAAAAAGGACGGCAGCATCGCCAACGCCCTGAAGGTAGGACAGGAAATACTGGTACAGATTGTCAAGGAGCCCATCAACACCAAGGGACCGCGCCTCACGTGCGAACTCAGTTTCGCAGGACGCTATCTGGTGCTGATACCCTTTGAGAACGGTGTATCTGTCTCTACCAAGATCAAACGTGGCGAGGAGCGCAGCCGCTTGAAACAACTCATCCAAAGCATCAAGCCCAAGAACTTCGGTGTCATCGTACGTACGGTGGCAGAAGGCAAACGGGCTGCCGAACTCGATGCAGAGTTGAAGATCCTGCTGAAACGCTGGGAAGACACCATTACGAAAGTACAGAAAACCACCGAACGCCCGCAATTATGCTTCGAGGAGGAAAGTCGGGCTGTCGCACTGCTTCGTGACCTGTTCAATCCCTCATACGACGGTATCCACGTCAACGACAGCGGTATCTACGACGAAATCAGGAACTACCTGGGGCTCATTGCTCCGGAGAAAAAGGAGATAGTCAAACTGTATAACGGTACTGTGCCTATCTTCGACAACTTCAGTGTCACCAAACAACTGAAGTCAGGCTTTGGAAAGACGGTCAATTACAAGCACGGCGCCTACCTCATCATCGAACACACCGAGGCGATGCATGTGGTGGATGTGAACAGCGGAACACGCATTAAGAAGGAGAACAATCAGGAGACCAACGCCCTTGAAACCAACCTGGGAGCCGCCGACGAGCTGGCCCGTCAGTTGCGTCTCAGGGACATGGGTGGCATCATCATCGTCGACTTCATCGACATGAAACTGCCAGAGGATCGTCAATTGCTCTACGAGCGCATGTGCAAGAACATGCAGAAAGACAGAGCCAAGCACAACATCCTGCCCCTTTCGAAGTTCGGTCTGATGCAGATCACGCGTCAACGCGTGCGTCCCGCCATGAGTGTGAATGTAGAAGAGGTCTGTCCTACCTGTTTCGGTAAGGGCACCATCAAATCAAGCATCCTCTTCACCGACACACTGGAGAATAAAATTGACAACCTGGTCAACAAGATCGGAATCCGCAGGTTCTACCTCCACGTACATCCCTACGTGGCTGCCTACATCAACAAGGGCGTCTTCAGTCTGAAGCGCCAATGGCAGATGAAATATGGACTTGGTGTCCATGTGATCCCCTCTCAGAAACTCGCTTTCCTGCAGTATGAGTTCTATGACGACAACCGTCAGTTCATCGACATGCAGGAAGAGATAGAAACGAAATAAGCACATCTAAAAAATTTTAACGCTATGCTCACACTGAAAATCCTGTTCTGGGTCTGCTTATTCATCGTATTCTACACCTATATCGGTTATGGGATACTCCTTTACATCATCATCCGAGTGAAACGGCTCTGCTGCGGGAAACCGCAGGAGACCGTTCTACCGGCTGACGATCAACTCCCCACGATGACCCTCATGATCTGTGCCTACAATGAGGAAGACGTCGTGGCAGAGAAGATGGAAAACACGTTGGCACTCGACTACCCCAGAGACAAGTTTCGCATCATGTGGGTTACCGATGGCAGTAACGACCGTACCAACGAACTGCTTGCCGCCTATCCCGAAGTGGATATCGTGTTCAGCCCCGAACGGCGCGGTAAGACCGCTGCCCTGAAACATGGACTCCAGGAACTGAAGACCCGCTACGTGGCATTTACCGATGCCAACACCATGATCAATCCGCAGGCCATGCGGGAGATAGCCCGTCTGTTCATGGATCCCACCGTGGGTTGTGTCTCAGGAGAAAAACGTGTTGTCGCCAAGAAAGCCGGTGAAGTGGCAGCAGAAGGCGAAGGCATCTACTGGCGCTATGAGAGTACACTGAAACGCTGGGACAATGAACTCTACTCAGCAATGGGGGCTGCAGGCGAACTCTATGCCATCGACCCCACCCTTGTTCGCGATGTGCCCAACGAAGCCCTACTCGACGACTTCATGATGTCGATGCTGATCGTTGCCGACGGTAAACGCATCGCCTATACCCCTGACGCCTATGCACAGGAATATGGTTCTGCCGACTTGGCCGAGGAGTCCAAGCGCAAACGCCGCATCGCTGCAGGTGGTCTGCAGAGTATCTGGTGGTTGCGTAGCATGCTCAATCCCTTTAGTCAGCCCTTGGTAGCCTTCCAGTACATCAGCCATCGCGTACTCCGCTGGAGTATCACCCCTGTGGCAATGGTCCTTCTGTTACTAATCAACATCGCTCTCGTCATCTTAGGAGCAGGCACATGTTTTACAATCATGCTGTTGCTGCAAGCCCTCTTCTACCTGATGGCAGCTGCCGGCTGGCTTCTCAGTCGTTCAGGACGTCGTAACAAACTGCTTTACACAGCCTATTACTTCGTGTTCATGAATCTCAACGTCTTCCGCGGCATGATCTATCTGAAGAGTCATCATACCAGCGGTGCATGGGAAAAAGCACGCAGAAGTTAAAAAAAATCCATTTTTCCTTTGTTCTTTCAAAAAAAAATCGTACTTTTGCCACCAATTAGTGAATTTTCGGAATCACACTCATGGAAAAGAACGAAAAAGAGATACTTTTACAGAAGTATGCTGAATGCAATCGCAGGTTGATACTTGCAAACGAACAACTCGCGATTGCAAACCAGAAACTGAAGGAATACGAGGAGAAGGCTCAGAAGGCTGTGAATGCCAGTAAGATGAAGTCACTTTTCCTCGCAAACATGAGCCATGAGATCCGTACCCCGCTGAATGCTATTGAGGGGTTCTCGCGTGTGTTGGTAGAAACCGACTCACAGGAAGACCGTATGAAGTTCTACGAGATCATCGAGAGCAATAACAACCGTCTGCAGAGTCTTGTCAATGAGATTCTCGACCTCTCACGCGTGGAGTCCGGAGAAATTGTGATGAAGAAATCCGTGACCGACCTCAACGAACTCTTTGCAAGTATCAAGAACCTCTTCAAGTTCCGCTGTCCCGATTCCGTGAAGTTGGAATGGAAGAAGCCCTTGATGAGCGTCACCTTCAATACCGATGCCAACCGCTTGACACAGGTATTCTCCAATCTGATCAGCAACGCCTTGAAGCACACCCCTACGGGTAGCATCACCTACGGCTATCAGGTACTCGACGATGCCTCCAAGATAGAGTTCTTCGTGAAGGACACCGGCTCAGGTATCGCCAAGGAAGACCTCGATCATATCTTCGAGACCTATGTCTCCCGCGATGCAGAGACCACCAAGAACGGCTATGGTCTGGGCTTGCCCCTCTGTAAGATCATCGTCGAGAAACTGGGCGGAACCATCTCGGTAGAGTCAGAGATTGGCAAGGGTTCTATCTTCCGATTCAACATGCCGTTTGAAGGCACCATCGGTGGCAAGGACACCCAGAAGTCCACTACCACCCAGAATAACATGCGCACCATCCGCATCAGCGGTCGCACTGACGAGCGTAACATGAAGAAGATCCTCGTAGCCGAAGATGAGGATAGCAACTACGAACTGGTGAAGATTGTGCTGCAGAAGCGCTATAAGCTCATTCGTGCCCACAACGGTATCGAGGCAGTGACCTTGAATGAAGACGAGCATCCCGATATGATCCTGATGGATATCCGTATGCCGGAGATGAATGGTCTCGACGCCACCCGCATCATCAAGGAAGTATCCACCGATACCCCTGTCGTTGCCCTGAGTGCCTATGCTTTCGAGGAGAACATCCGCGAGGCCCGGGCTGCTGGCTGCGACGACTTCATGGCAAAACCCTTCAAGGTAGAGAACCTGATAGAGATGGTCAAGAAACATCTTGATGATTAAATTCATTCCCCTTTATCATATCTAAAAACTTATTATTATGGGAAAACTTGCAGTACAGAAATATTTCTCATTTATGATGCTGATCGCCACCTTCCTGCTGATGGTATTTACCCTCGTGGGACTCTTTGGTGGTGATGTTCAACCCGCAGGCAACACGGCCCGCGCTATGTTGGTCTATGCCCTGCCCCTGTTGATAGCAGGCAACGCATTCTTCCTCCTCTACTGGCTCATCATGCGCCGTTTCCACTGGATGCTCATGCCGCTGATCACCCTGCTCTGCTGCATCCCCTACATCAGCACGATGTATAAGTTCGGCTCCCTCAACGAAAATGCTGACAAACAGCCAGGCTTTAAGATTGCCACCTACAACGTGGCGATGTTCAGCCGAGAGACCACCGGTTTCATGGCACAGGACATCCTCGCCGAGATGAAGCGTCAGAAGGTGGATATCGTCTGCTTCCAGGAGTATAACAATACGGCTGGTGACAAGAAGAACTCCGACTCTTACAAAGAATATTTCCCCTATAGCGCTCTGGGTAATCACGACATGATCATCTACAGCCGTTACCCGATCAAGGCCTCAAAGAATATTCCCTTCGAGATGACCAACAACAGTGCCATGTGGGCGGAGATCACCATTGGCGACAACACCTATCGTGTGTATAATGCCCACCTGGAGACCACAGGTATCAACGGTACGCTCCACAGAGCTGCAAAGGCTCAGATGCGCGGTGCCGACATCCAGTCCAACTACTTGATGGATGCGCTGTACGGCAACTATGCCATCGGTATGATTGCCCGTTCAGGTCAGGCTAACATGTTGGCGATGGATATGCGCGAATCAGAGGTACCCATTATCGTCTGCGGCGACTTCAACGATGTGCCCTACTCTTATGTCTATAACACAATGTTAGGCGACAAGGTTGACGGTTTCAAAGAGTGTGGTAGTGGATGGATGAACACCTTCCGTGGCAACAAACAGGTTCGTATCGACTACATCTTCCACGACCCAGCACTTGAAGGTCTAACCTATTATAAAAAAGAGTTAAGCTATTCCGACCACTATCCGGTGTTTATGAAGGTTACACCTAAGAAGTAATCCTGATTTTGTAAACATTTGAATTATATTCTATCCTCATCAGTTTGGGCAGTCCTGAACAGTGTTCCGTGAGACTGATTGCCACATGTCCCATCGTTCGCCGGAGGTTGATCTCAACACAAGGATGCAGCAGAAAACCATCACCATCATCACGGCGGACCACCATCATATCGATGCCGAAAGCACCCGCATAACGGCCTTTCAACAAGAGGCCCATCATGGTACATGTCTTTTGTCGAATAGCCTTAAGCAAATCCACTGATATATAACGGCTTATCATATGCTCTTTTTCATCTTCAGAAGCAAGGATATTACCCGTATAAGCCCCGTTGGAGGTCTGAAAGAGAGAGAGACCGACATAACTAACTAAACCTTTGCCGTCGCTCACGAACTCCATACCGAAATCCTTCACCTTGTTGTAGTAAGGCTCCACCATCACCGAGCCCTGCTTTTCAATAACATGGCGTACCCATCCTTTGTCATAGATATTCATATCGCCCTCCATAAAACGGACACCCCGTCCGCTACTGCTCCAGGGGGCCTTCACCACGAGATGTTCACCGCGATGAAGTCGGTCGGCGATAATATCCATCTGATCCGTCTCACTGGCACATCCGATGGTGCCAGGCATCTGCAGACTCTCCAACAACTGCATGGCATGCCGACGATGCGACAGTTGGCGGATGGCGTCGATCTGAGTCACGGTGGGCATAACGACAGCCTCGACACCCCAGCGAAGGAGATAGGCACGGATGGCCAGATCCCACCCCCAGACATCAACAGCCGAAAATTGAAGCTTGCAGAGCAGATCCTTGGCAATAAAACGTCCAAAAGGACGACGCGTCAGGCGCAAGAACCGGCGTTCGGCATCCTCGACATTCTCCACCAGCACAAAGTCATCGGCTGCAGCCCAGATAGCAGGAACGAATCCTAAGTCTGCGCGCAACTGACGGCCGGCATGCGGGGCTGTAAAATTACTCAGATTGGCTGCCAATGCCAAGTCATGTTCGGGGTTAAAAACAAGGAGTTTCATCTTTCAGGGGGCAAAGTTAAAGAAAATTTTCCAGTTATCAACAAAAAAATTTGGTAATATCAAACTTTTACCTTACTTTTGCACCATTGTTAATAAACCAAACTCAACTTTATGGCCGTAAAAATACTTAGTGTAGACGACGAGAGCGATCTGGAATTGCTGCTCACCCAATACTTTAGAAGGAAAATCCGCAAGGGTGAATATGAGTTCTCATTTGCCCATAACGGACTGGAGGCGCTTGCGTTGCTTGTGAAGAACCCGGACTATGACATCATCCTCTCGGATATTAACATGCCGGAGATGGACGGACTCACGCTGCTCACAAAAGTCAATGAGATGCGTAATCCCGCCCTCAAATGCATCATGGTGTCCGCCTATGGCGATATGGGAAATATCCGTCAGGCGATGAACAACGGTGCCTTTGACTTCGCTACCAAGCCCATCGACCTCGATGACCTGAGTGTAACGATCGAGAAAGCCGTCGAACAAATCAATTACATCCGTCAGTCTCAACAGGAGCACACCCAGCTGGAGTCGATCAAAGGCGACCTGGCTGTGGCACGCGAGATCCAGCAGGCGATCCTGCCCCGTATCTTCCCGCCATTCCCAGAGAACCAGCACCAGTTGGATATTGCCGCTTCGATGAATGCTGCGAAGGATGTGGGAGGTGATTTCTATGATTTCTTCCGCATTGACGAAGATCGCATCGGCTTTGTGATTGCCGATGTCAGTGGTAAGGGTATTCCCGCAGCCATCTTCATGGCCGTCAGCCGTACGCTGATCCGCGCCACAGGCATTCGTGGTGGCAAACCCTCTGACTGTCTGACTTATTCCAATCAGTTGCTTGCCAATGAGTCGGTGGACTGTATGTTTGTCACCGTGTTCTACGGCATCTATACGATCAGCACGGGTGAGATCACCTATTGTAATGCCGGTCATAATCCACCATACATCCTGAAACCAGACGGTAGCACAGAAGTGCTGCCCATGCCTCAGGACTTCCTGGTTGGTGCCATCGAAGGACTGGAGTATCACGACCAGCAGATGAAACTGGAACCCGGTGAGACTCTGGTGATGTTCACCGATGGTGTGAATGAGGCCATGAACATCGACTTTAAGGAGTTTGGTGATGACAGACTGGAGGCATCATTAAAGAAATGTGCCGGACAGGATTGCCAGCAGATCATCGACACGGTGAAAGCCGATGTGGCAGAATTTGTAGGTGAAGCCGAACAGAGCGACGACATCACGCTATTTGCGCTCAAGAGGAAGTAGAATCAAGCCGTTTGAGACAACGTGGATAAGAAAGTTATCATTACCAGTGTTGCAGCGCTCGTCTTGGCAGGCACTACAGTTGTAGGACTCAGAGGTTGGGACTCGTCAGATAAGGAGATCGACGAGTTGAAAGCCCAATTGGAAGTCCTGCAACGACGGGATAAGCAATCTGCCGTTTTGCAAAGTGTCAGTAAGCAGATGGAGGAGATCGCCTATGAGCAGAAGAAGGTTTCTGACGAACAGCGCGAAGAGGCAGAAGAACAGACCAAGGTGGCTAACGAGATGCGACAACGTTCTGAAGAAGAACGGCATAATGCCATTATCGCCCAACAGAAAGCCATGGAGTCTGAGAGAAAGGCGCTTGATGCCTATGATTTGGCAGAAAGTCAGCGATTAGTAGCAGAAGAAAACAGACGTGCGGCAGAGACGCTCAGTTATCTGGCATTGGGGCGTTCACTTGGTGCATTAGCACTTACGCAATTCAGAGCAGGTAATCAGGAAATCGGCGATCTGCTGAGTTATGCTTCTTATCTCTATACGGAAAGGTATCATGGTGACGTGTATTATCCGGCTATCTATCAGGCCCTCTCTCAATCCAGCCAAAGCAAGAATGAATGGAACCGTCATAGCGATGCGGTCTATAACCTTGAATTCTTGCCAAAGAGCGATAACAAACTGATATCTATCAGCAGTTATGGCGAGATTCTCTACCATGAGATCAATGGTAACCAATTGAAGACGACCACACTTTTCAAAGACAGGAACTACGACTTCCGCGATGTCAGTATTGATCCAAAAAACAGCATCATCTACGCCATTAGCCGCAACGGTTATCTGTATATTAAAAACGGAAATGACGTGAAAATTATTGAAGTGCCACTGGTAAAACCCTTTAAGATACAGTTATGTTTAGATGAGAGATACCTCTTGCTGATTGGTGAAACGAATCTGGCACTTTTTGATCAGAACACACAAGCCATCGTAAGCACCAAAGAATTGGATTATAAAGTGGTATTGTCGGCCCGCTATGAGCATATGCCAATACTTTTCGATAACAAAGGACGCATACACACTGTTAGGGACTTTAACAAGATCGAGACTCGGAAGGTTCCTGTCTCCGGTCAGATTACCGCCTTCGCCTCCTCTAACACCTCTGGCTTAGAAGCGTATGGTATGAAGGACGGCACCATCTATCTTTACGACAAGAACAAGAACGTCCGCAAACTGGTAGGCCATCGTTCACGTATATCCAAGATCAGGATTTCTCAAAACCGCCTCTTCTCATCCAGTTATGATGGTACCATTAATCTCTGGATTGCTACCAATGAGAAGATAGAGCCTATCACGTTGTACTCCTCAAACAACTGGGTTCTCTACTTCAACTACGACCGATCCAAGAATTATCTGTGGTTGGGCGATCAGAAAGGAAATCTGTCTGAGGTCTTGATCTCTGTGCCTATGATGGTGGAGCGCATCAAGCATAAGTTGAAGCGCAACTTTACAAAAGACGAATGGAACTATTATATTGGTGAGAACATACCGTATGAGTCGTTCATTTCAACTAAAGGAAAGGAGGCCAAACGATGAAACGCACATTACTTTACAAGAACTACACGTCAGATGACTACCATGCCCACAACCGTAACTTCGATGTGATCACCACCGACGACGGTAGTGTGTTTATAGCCAACTTCGAAGGCCTATTATATTATAACAATGTGGAATGGCGCATGATCCACACACCTGGCATCACCCGCGTCACAGTGATTTATAAGGATAAGAACAACGACATTTGGGCCGGTGGCTATAACTATTTTGGTAAGATACAGAGAAATAATAATGGTGAGCTATATCTCCAGACTATTGGAAAGCAGGGCGCTTTCAGAGGTGAAGTACAGGAGATATGGGAAGAAGATAAAGATCATTCACTGAATTTCTTTGTCAACGACGGAAACATCTATGAAGTCAAAGACAATCAGTTCCATTTAAAGAAGCAGATCAGTAAGGAGCGCTTAGGCATCGGTCTTTCTGATATCGTGGATCTCGACAAGCTTGAACAGACGGGTAAGGCAGAGGTCCTGTCGGATGTTACCCAGAGAGAGCCATTGGGAAACGGTCTGGTGGCAGTTGTCAAACGCGGACAGGGTCTTGTGATTACCGATGACAAGGGTAAGGAACTCTATACGATTACGGAAACCAACGGTCTCTGCACGAACAATGTGGTCTATATCGCCTACGACGGTCACGGAAGACTCTGGGGATCTACCGAGAACGGTATCTTCTCGATAGCCATTCCATCAGCCTTCTCTTTCTTCACACGTAACGAAGGACTAACGGAGGAAGTGCTTTCCATCGCAGTGTTCAACGGAAAGAAATATGTGGGCACCATTGACGGTCTGTTCTGCCAAGAAGGCAAGAAGTTTGTAAATATTGGTCTCGGTAATCATGCTTGTTGGCAACTGACCGTCACCAGTCAAGGACTGATGGCAGCCACATCCAACGGTATCTATTGTTTAACCGCCAACGGTGCCATCAGACAATTGTCTTCCATGGCATCCAACTCCTTCCTAGACCTTGGTACAGAGATCCTGAGTGGAGAGATCGATGGTGTATATGCCATCAATAAAGCGACGAATGCCAGAAACATGGTTTGTAAACTGGAGAAGGTGACAAAGATTATCAAAGATCAGAAAGGCGTCATCTGGCTTCAGAACATCTATGGTGAGGTGTGGTGTAAGCAAAGCAACGACAAGGAGTTTCATTCCTACCATTCTAAGACTAACGACGCCGCCACGATTGTACCCACTTTGAATTCCATCATGGTTGTGGGAGCAGAGGCGGAAAAACCATTCCCCTATCCTCTTTTCTCTTATTTGGATCATACTGGCATCACGTGGTTGACTAACAGCGAAGGAAAATCCCTTTACAGATGGAAAGATGGTAAGGATCTGGATGATCTGAAGTACCTGCTCAGACCTATCGAGAAAGTGACCATACGTGCCATGTTCGTTCAAGACAATGAAGTTTGGTTAGGTAACGACGCCGGATTTACGATCATCAATACGAAGGAGGACGATCCGGCACTCAATACCCAACCCAAGTTGTTGATACGCACCATCAAACTGAGAAACGACAGTGTGGTCTGGGGCGGTTATGGAGAGAATCATCTCACCTTTACCTATTCACTCGACTTTGAGACAGTGATCGGCGAAAACCTTTATCGCTATCAATTAAACGACGGAAACTGGAGTGCATGGGCTGATGATAAAGACGTGGAGTTCACAAACCTGCCTTATGGCAGTTACACCCTGAAGATTCAAGGCCGCGACGGCTTCGGCCATGAGACGGAAGTCGTATCCTTCGAATTCGCAATCGCCTACCCCTTCTATCTGAAGTGGTATATGATCTGCTTGTATATCCTTCTTTTCGGCGTTTGTGTTTATGGTCTGGTTCAACTGAGACTGCGCCAGTTAGAGAAAGATAAGCAGCAACTGGAGAAAGTGGTGCAGGAACGTACGGCAGAGGTCGTGAAACAGAAAGACGAGATTCAGGAGAAATCAGATAGTTTGGAGAAAGCACTCGACGATTTGCATAGTGCCCAGAACCAGTTGATCCGTCAGGAGAAGATGGCCACAGTCGGTAAACTGACACAAGGTCTGATCGACCGTATTCTCAACCCGCTCAACTATATCAATAACTTCTCGAAACTGTCTCAAGGACTCGTGAAAGACATTGAGGCCAATATTGAGGATGAGAAAGACAATATGGATGAAGAGAATTATGAAGATACGAAAGATGTCTTGAATATGCTGGAGGGCAATTTGCAGAAGGTCGGCGAGCATGGTGTAAACACCACTCGTACACTGAAAGCAATGGAGGAAATGCTGAAAGACAGAACCGGCGGCATGGTAGAGATGGATCTTGCTACCGTTCTCAAACAAGACGAGGAGATGGTCGGCAAATACTACGCTGAGGAGATTGCCCAATATCATATTACGACACAATTCAACTATCCCGATTCAGGACTGATGGTACGTGGAAATGCCGAACAGTTGAGCAAGACCTTGATGAGTATCATCGGAAATGCCATCTATGCCATCGTAAAGAAAGCACAACGCAA
>ONNY01000093.1 GCA_900319305.1 uncultured Prevotella sp. | reverse complement strand
CATATCTATTTTACCTTTTTCTTTTAGTCGCTACGCTTTGTAAAAGCGCTAAAGCGAGTTCTCTTTTACCTTTTTACCTTTAACAGCAGTACTCAGCAGACCGCAGGCCGCAAAGATATCCTGTCCCCGACTGGCCCGGATGGTGGTGAAGACACCATGTTTCGTGAGATAGTCGCGCAAGGCCTCCATCCGTTTCTCATCAGAACCTGGCAGATCGACATCGGGGATCGTGTGGAACCGGATGAGATTCACACGGCACTCCAAGCCCTGCAGCAGTTTGACGATCTCTCGGGCATGCATCGATGTGTCGTTGAGTCCAGCGAAACAGATATACTCGAACGAACAACGGCGCTGATGGGTGAAATCGACATCTGGCGCTCGGCTGGCATCAGCTGCTGACGCTGTTCGGGCAATGGAGAGTGCATTGAGATAGCCACATGGCATTCACTCTCATCAAGGAACCGCTTCAACTTGCCCTTGATACCTACACTACTCACCGTGATGCGACGGGGACTCCAGGCATACCCCCACTCAGAAGTGAGCACCTCCGTGGCTCGCAACACATTGTCGAGATTATCCATCGGCTCACCCTGACCCATAAACACAATATTGGTCAGGCTCTCACGCTCCGGCAGGGCGTAGATTTGATTCAGAATATCACCTGCCGTGAGACTGCCTTCGAAGCCTTGCTTACCCGTCTGGCAGAACAGGCAGTTCATCTTACAGCCCACCTGACAAGACACACAAAGCGTGGCACGATCGCCATCGGGGATATAGACTGTCTCGACGAATTTTGAGCCATCGCCAACAGGAAAGAGATACTTTAACGTTCCATCGACAGAACGCTGGCAATCAATGTGTTGCATCGCGCCAACTACAAACTGATCTGACAGTTTCTCACGGTTCGCCTTGGAGATATTCGTCATCTCGTCGATCTGCGTCACGTGCTGTTGATATAGCCACTTAGCGATCTGACCAGCCGTGAACTGGGGCATCCCCAGTGCCTTCACGACAGCCTTCAGTTCGTCGAGCGACATGCCAAGCAAAACCTTCTTTTCCTGCTGCATCTGTTTCTTTTTGGCTGCAAAGATATTAATTTTTTCCCTATTTATTTGGTATTCTCGATTTTTTTTGCGAATTTTGCGCCTAATTAAAACAGAAATCAAATCCCAATGAGAGAAAAAATTGATTGTTTTTTGCCTTGCGGCTCCATTGAGGTCACCCAACAGATTGTGGCTCAGTTGAGGGGCAGCAAGTCAATCCAACGTATATTCCTGTTAGTCTCCGAACCGCTTTCGGGTGAAGCGGCAGACAGTTTCAAGGACTGCCAACAGGTGGAGGCTGGTAATCTTACCAGTAGTGAGACACTCAAGCATATTGCCGAACAAGCCAAAGCCGACTACGTGTTGCTGCAGACGAAGCCCAACCAGTTGGAGATCGGTCTGGGAGCCCTCGACAGATTAGTACGCGTGGCATTCGATGCCGATGCGGCAATGGTATATGCCGACCACTTCGACATCATCGAGGGTGAGCGCAAGCCCCACCCCGTGATCGACTATCAGTTGGGTAGTATCCGCGACGACTTCGACTTCGGCTCGCTGATCCTTGTGAAGACGTCGTTACTGCAGGCCTTTGCCGCACAGGCCGAGGAGCACCCCTACCAGCATGCGGGACTCTATGCCCTGCGACTCTTCCTAAGCCGTAACGGACGCATCTTCCACATCAACGAGAAACTCTATACCGAGGAAGAGACCGACACCCGTGCCTCTGGTGTGAAGCAGTTTGACTACGTGAACCCACGAAACCGTGAGGTACAGATCGAGATGGAACAGGCTGCAACAGCCCATCTGGCAGAGATCGGGGCAAAGATCGACCCCTCGTATTATCGGAGGCCAGACTTCAACGAACAGGAGTTTGACGTCGAGGCCTCTGTCGTGATTCCCGTATATAATCGTGAGAAGACCATCTGCGATGCTGTGAACAGCGCCCTCGGTCAGAAGACGAACTTCAAATATAATGTCATCGTGGTGGATAATCACTCAACAGACCGTACGACGGAGTTGTTGAAAGGTATCCATGACGAGCGACTGATCCATATCATCCCTGAGCGAACCGACTTAGGTATCGGCGGTTGCTGGAACATGGCGATTAACGATGACCGTTGCGGACGCTTTGCCGTACAGCTCGACTCCGATGACCTCTACTCCTCACCCAAGACGCTGCAGCAGGTGGTGGATGCCTTCCATAAGCAGAACGCGGCAATGGTGATTGGCAGCTACCGGATGTGCGATTTCGATCTGAACACCCTGCCGCCTGGACTGATCGACCACGCAGAGTGGACCGATGAGAACGGCCCCAACAATGCCCTGCGCATCAATGGTCTGGGGGCACCCCGTGCCTTCTTCACCCCCTTGCTGCGACAGATCGGATTCCCCAACACCTCGTATGGTGAGGACTATGCGCTGGGACTGATCTTCTCGCGCCATTACCGCATCGGACGTATCTTCACAGAGCTCTATCTGTGTCGCCGATGGGGAGGCAACAGCGATGCTGCCCTCAGCATCGACAAGATCAACGCCAACAACCTCTATAAAGACCAACTGCGCACGCTTGAGATCCTGGCACGCCAGCAGATGCTGCAGGGACGTCAGGAGCTGATGGTGGATTCGCCTTTGCAGCGCTTCTTCAACCGTCAGTTGGAGAAATGGGACGATGCCCGAAGCCGCTACCGGGAACTGCGTAACGTGAAGACCCGTGAATTGTCTGTCGGCTCCTCCACCATGCAGGTACAATGGAATCCCGCCCGCATCGTCTCTACAGGAGCCAGCATCGACAAGCAGGCGGTGGCAGCACGCCCCTGTTTCCTCTGTGAACAGAACCGTCCGAAGGAGCAGGTGAAGAAGAACATCGACAATCAGTACGACTTGCTGGTGAACCCCTTCCCCATCCTGCCTATCCACTTCACCATCCCAAGTGTGAAGCACGAGCCGCAGCAGATCCACTCCAGCTACGGACATATCCATAAGCTGCTGGAGGAGTATCCCGAGATGCTGGTGTTCTATAATGGTCCGAAATGTGGTGCGTCGGCACCCGATCATGCCCATTTCCAGGCAGGCACCAGCGGCGTGTTGCCCATCCAGTTGTCATGGCAGCGACTGAGTCGGAACATGACAACCATCGTGAGCCTCAACGATCACGAGGACATCTCGGTTATTGAGGAGTATCCTTGTCCTGCCCTGCTGATCCGAAGCCGTTCTCAGTATGGTGACGAACAGCTGTTCCTAAGACTGTATGAAGCTCTGCCGATGCAGGCCGACGATACTGAGCCTATGATGAACATCGTGAGCTGGCGCCGTGAGGACGATTTCCTGTCGGTGGTCTTCCCACGAAGGAAACACCGTCCCGACTGCTATTATGCCACAGGCAGCGACCAGTATCTCATCAGTCCGGGTGCCCTCGACATGTCAGGGCTCTTTATTACACCAAGACAGGAAGACTTTGAGCGTCTGACACCAGAGATAGCACTTGACATTCTCAATGAGGTGTCGCTCACCAAGGAACAGTTCCAGGAGGTTGTCCAGAAGCTCAAGGAGTCGAGTGCCGTCAGGGCATTCAATGCTCCCTTTGCCTCACGCCTTTCGAAAGAGCCCGAGGTGAATGTAGGCATCGTTTCGGCAGAGAAGATCTCATTCACCCTCAACAGCCCGTATATTGCCAAGGGCGAGGTGATTACTGGTGAGCAGACGGTAGAGTTCTCCGAGGGTGGTATCCTGTGGCGCGGTACACAGTATCGCGAACTCAACTTCACCCCTCAGGCTCCCGATGCCTCGTTCTCACTCCACGATGTCACCATCGGCGTGAACTTCCATTGGGAGCGTAAGGAGACACAGGTCTTCGAGGGGACGCTCCACTTGGTGGTAGAGGCAGATAAGATCGTTGCCATCAACGAGTTGCCGGTAGAGAAATACCTCACGAGTGTGATCTCCAGTGAGATGTCGGCCACCTCGTCATTAGAGTTCCTGAAGGCCCACGCCGTCATCTCCCGTTCGTGGCTCCTCGCCCAGATGGAGAAGCGCCAACAGCGCGAAAACGGCGGCGACGGTTTCTTCTCCTTCATCAAGAAAGACGATGAGATCATCCGCTGGTACGACCGGGAGGATCATACCATCTTCGATGTCTGCGCCGATGACCACTGTCAGCGTTATCAGGGTATCACCAAGGCCAGCAATGATGAGATCTGCGACGCCCGCTTCTCGAAATGCTGTGGCGGGGAAACGGAGGAATTCCAGTATTGCTGGGAAGACACACCCAAGCCGTATCTTGTGAGTTTCCACGATCCTTACTGCAACACCAGCGACAAGCATATCCTCTCGCAGGTGCTCAACGACTTCGACCAGGAGACACCCGACTTCTACCGTTGGAAGGTGGAATACACAAAGGCTGAGCTCTCTGAGCTTGTAAACCGCAAGCTAAAGGACGACTTTGGCGAGATCACCGACCTCATCCCTGTGGCCCGAGGCAAGAGCGGCCGTATCTGGAAACTGAAGATTGTGGGTACAAAGAAGACCCTGACCATCGGCAAGGAACTCGAGATCCGTCGCGCCCTCAGCGAGACTCACCTCTACAGCTCAGCCTTCGATGTGACGAAGGAGGGCGACAAGTTCATCCTCAACGGAAAGGGCTGGGGCCACGGTGTCGGTCTTTGTCAGATAGGTGCTGCCGTCATGGGCGAGCAGGGCAAGACCTACGACGAGATCCTCCTTTTCTATTATCGTAATGCACAAATCAAACGCCTTTATGAATAAAAAATCTCCATGGGCCTGGGTGCCCACCCTTTATTTCGCAGAAGGTCTCCCCTATGTGGCTGTGATGACCATCTCACTCATTATGTATAAACGGCTTGGCCTGAGCAACACAGACATTACGCTCTACACCTCGTGGCTCTATCTGCCATGGGTCATCAAGCCATTATGGAGTCCGTTTATCGACATCATCAAGACCAAGCGCTGGTGGATTGTCACCATGCAGCTGCTCATCGGTGCCGCCTTAGGCGGTGTGGCCTTTACTATTCCTGCCCCTTATTGGCTGCAGGGCTCCCTGGCCTTCTTCTGGCTGATGGCCTTCTCTAGTGCCACCCACGATATCGCTGCCGACGGGTTCTATATGCTCGGACTTGAGGAGCACGATCAGGCCTATTTCGTGGGCATCCGTTCCACATTCTATCGTATCGCCACAATCGTAGGTCAAGGTCTGCTCGTGATGCTGGCCGGTAACCTCGAAGTGGTGACACGCAACATCAAATACTCATGGAGCATCATGTTCTACGGTATGGCAGGACTCTTCATCGCCTTCTGGCTCTGGCACCACTACATCTTGCCTCGTCCCGCTGAGGACAAAGGCATGGAGCGCATGAACGGTCAGCAGATCCTACAGGAGTTCTGGCATACGCTGAAGACATTCGTCCAGAAGCCTCAGGTGTGGGCAGGCATCTGCTTCATGCTGTTCTACCGCATGCCGGAGGGACTGTTGGCAAAGGTCAGCGCGCTGTTCCTGATTGACACCACAGCCCAAGGCGGACTCGGGCTCTCACCAGCGGAATACGGACTCGTTCAGGGCACGGTAGGTGTCATCGGCCTGACGTTAGGCGGTATTCTGGGTGGTATCGTGGCAAGCCGTGACGGTCTGAAGCGCTGGCTCTGGCCCATGGTGATGGCTATCACCCTGCCCGACCTCGTGTATGTGTATCTCTCCTATGCCTTGCCCACCAATCTCCTTATCGTCAATGTCTGCGTCTTCATCGAGCAGTTCGGCTATGGCTTCGGCTTCTCGGCCTACATGCTCTACCTTATATATTATAGTCAGGGAGTGCACAAGACGGCACACTATGCACTCTGTACCGCTTTCATGGCACTCTCGATGATGATACCAGGTCTCTTTGCCGGTGCCCTCCAGGAGGCAGTAGGCTATCCCGTCTTCTTCCTCATCGTGGTGGCAGCCTGCAGTATGACCTATATCGTGACGGCCTTGTTGAAGATCGACCCCGAATTCGGAAAGAAGAAATAAGAATAGGGAAAATCCTACGCATGAATAGGAGAATTCTTTTGCTACGGCGGAGAATTCTCCTTATCTTTGCACCAGAAATCAATTTTAAAACGTTACGATTATGAAAAAGTTACTTTATTACGCATTCGCAATGATGACCACACTGTTCACCCTGACCAGCTGTGACACAGACCAGCAGATAGCCAACTACCTCATCAACGGCAACTGGAAAGGTAGCCTCGATACTTACTACACCAACCGTTGGGGTGATGAATTCCTGGATGGCGAGTTCTATACCGTATGGCGCTTCGACGGTGGCGTATATGACAGTTATGGTTATGTAACAAGCGGTATTGGCTACGAGGTGGATTACAACATTTATGATGAGCGTGAGTATGCCTACAGCTCTTTCCGATGGGAAGTAAACAACGGAAACATCTACATCTATTACGATGCACCTGGATGGAACAATGTACGTATTGACTGGCGCGACTACTCCATCAACTCCAGCTATTTCCGTGGGACCATGTACGACTGGGAAGACAGAGTCTATGACTTCGACTTGGCCAACGTCGGCTATTGGGATTGGGATCGCTACCGTTATGTGGGATACACGCGCGGAGAGTATGACAACGACAGCACCTACATCAGTGACAATGGTTGCGGTGTAGCTACAGGCCGCTTCGCCAAGGCCCTCAAGAAAATGGCAAACGAATAGAAACAAACAGTAATCCCCGCCGGTTGGCGGGGATTATTCGTTATCAGATACCAGCTCCATCTTGGAATCCTGCATCTACAGCCCTCGACTGCAGAATCCTGGAGTTTGGCGGCACACTATGCGTCAGCCAGATGTTACCACCAATTGTAGAATGATGACCTATCGTGATCCGGCCAAGGATAGAGGCATTTGAATAAACCGTCACATGATCCTCGATGATCGGGTGACGCGGGATATTCAGCATATTACCCTGCTCATCATACTTGAAACTCTTGGCACCCAGCGTCACACCCTGATACAACGTCACGTGGTTGCCTATGATCGTCGTCTCTCCGATCACCACACCAGTACCATGATCTATCGCGAAATACTCACCGATCTGAGCGCCCGGGTGGATATCGATACCCGTCTTCGAGTGAGCCTGCTCCGTAATGATACGCGGAATCACAGGCACCTTCAACTCGTGCAGCTTATGGGCAATACGGTAATGCGTCATGGCGTTCATACAGGGATAACAGAAGATCACCTCACCATAGTTGGGAGCAGCGGGATCGTTATCAAACATCGCCTGCACATCGGTATAGAGCAATCGCTTGATCTCCGGCAAGGTGTCAACAAAAGCCAAAGCCAGCCGCTCGGCTTCCGTATAGACCTGTTCCTTCGTGCGGATGGCCTCACAGTCCTCACAGAACTGCAGTCCGTGGGCGATCTGTTTCGTCAGCAGCGTCACCAACTCCTCCATATGCACACCGATATAATAAGAACGGATTGACTCGTCGGACTGACGCTTATTGAAATAATCAGGGAAGATGATACGCTTTACCAGCGTGATGATCTGCTTCACCTGATCCACAGAAGGCAACGGCGCCTCTGTAGCGGGCATCATACCGACTTCCTGTTCAGACAGTTTCGATAAGAGCGCCACGTTCTGGCGCACCACGTCGTTCACCTTTTTGATGGCAAAGGTAGATATATTTTTCCAATCCACCAAACTTATGGGCAAAAAATGGGTCGAGAGGGCTAAATGCCCTCTCTTGCCAACCCCCACCCTCGCAGCATCGCGAAGTGATCTAAACTATCAGTTCCATTGAGCTTCGCTCGACCGTCTTCACGCTCGGCAGAATGAGCAAGCTCACTCTGCTCTCGCTTAATCAGACCGTTCTCCTGAATCGCCATGGCAACACCAACCGCCATCCAACGGGCTGGCTGATCTGACGGGATGCCAATCGGTTCATCGGGCGGAATCCCTTAGTCACTGGGACAGGTACTTGGGTATGATGACTGCTATGACTCAGGTACCTGTCTTAGTATTAGATTTAAGGTTAACAATTAGGACGCGCCCTCTCCTGTGAAGGAACGGGGCGTATTTTTATGCCCCTTTGTTCCCTATGCCCTATAGAGTCTTCGTTGTAATTCAAAATAGTGCTCACGTATATCAGCAACGGACATATTCAATCTTTCCTTGGCATCACGCATGGAATTAAACTTGATGTTGATAAAGGTCTTCAACTTATCCGAGCCAAGTTCCTTGAATCCATTGCTGGCATAGTATTCCAGAATCAGATTGTCAAACTCTCGCTGCTCCTTTTCCAAAGCATCTACATACTGTTTCTTCACAAGTTCCACTCGCTTTGCCCTCTCGATAGGTGTAGAGTTATAGGCGATATACTCCAGCACATCAAGCAAGTCGCATTTCTGCAGCTTCAACATGTTTCTCAGCAGATTCAGCTTATCTTCTGCAAAACCTGCCTCATCCAGCGTTCTCAGCAGTTGCTCACGAGTTTCCGGATTCGACCATTTTTCTCTGAGATCTTCTGCATCAGAGAAGAATTCTGGTATTCTTCCAAAGAGTTTCTTAACATACTCGTCAAGACTGATGAACTCGTCACCAAAGAATATTTTCTGCTCCCAATTGGTTTCAAGCGACAGCCTTCTACCATCAGACAACTTAATATCTATCAGATTTGTATGGGGTCCTTCGCAGGTACAAGGGAGATTTCCGCAAACAGGGCAAACCAACTGTTCACCAACAAAATCGCCACTGTCACCTTGTGGTAATGCTTTCGGTGTCTTCTTCATGCAGGTACAAGGCCAATTACCGCATTCTGGGCAATATTGATCACCATCCACAAAGTCATAGATCGTGAAATAATACTTCCCATCAAACAAGCGTGTACCACGGCCTATAATCTGCTTAAACTCCACGATGTTCTGAACAGGTCGCATCAATACGATGTTTCTTACATTCCTGGCATCAACACCAGTACTCAGTTTATAAGAGGTAGTCAGGATCGTCGGCAACAATTTTTCATTGTCCTGGAAAGCTCTTAATGTTGCCTCTCCTACTTCACCATCATCAGCCGTTACTCGCTCACAATAGTTGTTAGCAGGTCGCTGCTTGTGCTTGTTCACCATATCACGCACTATCATCGCATGCTTCTGGGTGGCACAGAAGATGATGGTCTTTTCGTCGGGATCAATCTTGTTCAGGAACTCTTTTACGCGATGTTCGTCACGTTCTTTAATCTGGATCCTGCCATTATAGAAATCTGACTCAGAATAAATCTTTTCATAGTCTATATCTCCACTCCTCACGATATCGCCTACCCGATACTGATAGTCGTCGATGTTACTTGTAGAAACTTCCACACGGAATGGAACAAGGAAACCATCCTCGATGCCTTGTTTAAGAGAGTATGTATATACTGGATCACCAAAATAGGCGTATGTATTGACATTAACCTTTCTTCTGGGTGTGGCAGTCATACCCAGCTGATAGGCTGAATCAAAATATTCCATCAGCTTTCGCCACTCGCTCTCGTCATTGGCTCCACCTCTATGACACTCATCAATGATGATGAAGTCGAAGAAATTACGCTCATACTGCATGTAATAGGGCTGATCGGTTGCACCTTCTGGTAATGCGATGCCTTGCTCTTCTGCCTTTTGGGCATTAGGCGAAGTCATCATCGTCTGGAAGATGGTGAAGTAGAGATTACGGGCTGTCGGCACCTTGTAGTTGTTCTTCTTCAGCTCCTTGGGTGTCACGCGACACATCGCATCTTCAGGGAACTGGTCGAAATCGTTGATGGCCTGATTAGCCAAAATGTTTCTATCTGATATAAACAGGATTCTAGGCGCACGCTCCACTCCCTTCGTCGTCCATTTCGTCTGAGTCAGTTTCCAGCAGATCTGGAAAGCCGTATAAGTCTTACCCGTTCCTGTAGCCATCGTCAGCAAAATACGATTACGCTGCTTAGCCACAGCTTCCAGCACATTCTTGATGGCAATCTCCTGATAATAGCGAGGCTGACGCCCACCACTGCGATTGAGGGCACACAAATTGAACTTGTCTCGCCAAGGGTTTTCGTCAGGGAAGGTCATCTGCCACAAATCTTGTGGCGTTGGGAAAGTGTCTATATCATGCTCCTTGCTGGGGATAATATACTCTCCTTTGCTATCTTTGACTCCCATGTCGATGAACCAGATCTCATCGCCATTGGTGCTATAGGTGTAGCGAATCTTCAAAGCATCGGCATAGAGTTTGGCTTGCCCTACTCCCTCAGACACGTCTTTCTCATCACTCTTGGCCTCAATTACGGCAAGTTTCATACCCTTGTATTCCAGGATATAGTCAGCTTTCTTGGGATTCTTGTTGCCAGAAGCCGTGAGGCGACCAGGCGCAATATAAGCACTCTGCTCCACAAGAATTTTACTTCCTGGAACAACACCCCATCCAACATCCCTTAGTTTAGGGTCTATCTTATTAAACCGTGTCTGCGCTTCGTTCATAGGATGTTACTTATCAATATTATCTTGTTCCACTATTCTTTTTTCCAAATCCTCCAGCATCTTCAGGTCATCAGCATCGGCAGTTTGCGCATCCATCAGTTTGCGCTTGGCGTTGAAAACATCATAGACCTGCTTGGCTTTTTCCTCAGCTTCATAGTTCGTAATACTACCAGCACCTTGCAGTATGTCTTTTTCCTGAAATGTCAGCAGACTGTCCACATTCTTGCGCCAATAGTCAAGAGTGAGATCACGGCGACCCTTCACCCGTTCTTCGGCACTTGTCAGGAAGATATCTACCAAACGATTCAAAGAGTCGATTTCCTCGTTGTGCAGATAGTTCTTGGCAATGATCACATCACCCTTTCTTACGATGCTGCCTTTCCATGTGGTGAGTCCCATATTGGGTTGAGAGGCATCTGCGCGACTGACTATCAATTCTGCCGCCGTCTGATGAGTGACGGCATAGAGCAGTTTGTTCTGTGTCTCTGCAAAGAACATCTGAGTTGCCTTGTCGCTCTTGTCATAGTCGCTGCTGAGTGCAAAGAGATCTCGTATCTTCTGATAGAATCGCTTCTCTGAAGCACGGATATCACGGATGCGGAGCAGCAATTCATCGAAATAGTCAGGTCGTCCGTCAGGATTCTTCAGCCTTTCATCATCCATCGTAAATCCTTTCACCAGATATTCCGTCAGATGCTCTGTGGCCCACTGCCTGAACTGAGTGCCGCGAACACCTCGCACACGATATCCTACGGCTATAATCATCTCCAATGAGTAGAATACCACGTTGTAATTCTTGCCATCAGCGGCAGTAGTTAAGAAATTCTTAACAACTGAAATTTCGTCCAACTCTTTCTCTTTCAGTATGTTAGCTATATGCATACTGATATTAGGCTTCGAGGTGGCAAAAAGTTCCGCCATCTGTTGTTGGTTCAGCCAGATCTTGCCATCCTTAGCAAAGAGGGCTACTGATGCACGTCCGTCAGCTGTGCGATAGATGATGATATTCTGCTGTTCGTCCATTGTTTATTCGAATACTTGTCGTAATATTGCTTGTTTCAATGCGTCGCACTCCTGAGAAATCTTTTCGTAGTTGGCTTGCAGGCGGTCAACTTTGGATTTGATATTATCGAGGGTGGTGACGATGGATTGCTGCTCGGAGAGATGAGGGACATGAATAGTGAAATTCCTTAATGAATTTAAGGATACTGTTCTCTGAGCAGTACCAGTTGCGGTATCTTCTGCTTGTGATGTCGCGTAACTTGAAAGAATCCAATAAAACAGATATGTCGGAGATAACAAACCTATATTTGGCCTAATTAACGCTATATGTCGTTGAAAGCAGAATTCTTTCTGGAAATCAATTAGTACAGGAATTCCAAAGGATCCTGTCACTGTATAAAGAACATCACCTTTTTGGGGAATTCTATCTTTTTTTAGTGCACAATAATAGCTTTGAGGCACATAGAAAGTCTCACCAAAATCAATTTTGTTAGAGTTCTTTTCAATATTTGAAATCGTTATGAATGGTATACCGTCATCAGATTTTGGTGGAGGTTGATGGTCACCATCAGTTATAGAGACAACAAACTCCTTTAACTTCTTCTGTTCCCACCCTTCTTTTGGTTCAAGCATCTTTTTGAGTGATGCTTGGAAGAGGGATTTGGCTTCATTGAGTCTTTTTTCTGCATTAACCTTCATCGCATCTATCTTAGCAAAAGCAGCATCAAGACGAGAAACGATGGATTGCTGCTCGGAGAGAGGTGGAACTGGGATATATTTTTCTTTTAACAATTTATAATGTCTGGCATATCCTAACTCTCTTAATTTTATCGATTTCAGAACATAATAGAAAAATTTGGGGCTTATGTCTTTTTTAGTACTTAAAATATGCGTTCCATCGGCACCAACAACGAAATTAAAATCAATGTATTTAATGTTCTTTGTGTGATCACCAAATATGACAACAGGATCTTTGTGTTTGTATACTATAGTTTCATCATCCCAATAGCCACTAATTAATTCTGCCTCTTGAGACACAATGGGGTACTTCCCCTCTTTTTTATAATCTTTCGATTTTACTTGAACTTGTTTAGGCACTTTTACCAAACAAGATTCAAATATTCTATATTCCCACCCTTCTTTCATGCCTCGTCCTCCTCAGATTGTTCTTCATTTCTATATTTATCGACGAGGTCCTCCAATTTGGCATACAGTTCTCTGACCACTTTTCTCAAACGGTTTTGTTCCTCTCCTCTTGATTTGAGAAACTTTTTTTGGACTTCTTCAATCTGCTCCTCCAACTCGTCATATACCTGCTTATCTTCTGCTGTCATACGATGTTGAGCAATGTAATCAATGCTGTCCTCATCATCCTCGTCATACTCATCATCCTCAGAAAACAGATCTCCGAAAAGATTGTCGAATTCTTCTTCTGACCATAGAATCGAACCCAATTCTTCCATGAGTTCTCCAGATTCTTCTTCCAGTTTTATCAGCGACCTGTAGATTTCTTCTGGTGTGCGCTCGTCAACCTCCTCCACCTTGTTGGGGTTCTTCACGCTGAGGTCGCAACTGTCGTCGAGGGTGCTGACATCAAGCGTCCACGAATGTTCACTCTCCGCCTTAGTCTTCTGCAAAGTCAGGAACTCCTCCATATCAGCCTCAGTCAACGGCTGCGTCTTGGTAAAGTGCTTATCCACCTGATAATACCAAATCTTCTCTGTCGGCTCGCCCTTGGTGAAGAACAAAACAACCGTCTTCACACCAGCACCCGTAAACACACCTGAAGGCAGGTCAAGAATCGTATGAAGGTTGCAATTCTCCAGAAGCATCTTTCTAATAGCACTTGCATCGCCATTACTCAGGAAGGTGTTCTTGATAACAATACCCGCACGACCTCCAGCCTTCAGCATCTTGACGAAGTGCTGCATAAACATATAGGCTGTCTCAGAGGTGCGTATCTCAAAGTTCTGCAACACCTCGCCTCGCTCATTGCCACCAAAGGGGGGATTGGCAAGAATCACATTCTTGCGATCGCTCTCCTGAATCTGACTGAGGTTCATGGCAAGGGTGTTGCCATGCGTGATATTAGGTGCAGATACACCATGAAATATCATGTTCATCGTGGCGATGATATACGGCAGACCTTTCTTCTCCTTGCCATAGAAGGTAGATTTTTGCAAGATTTCGTGGTCTTTCACGCTCTTGATCTTTTCCTTCATATAGAGGAAAGCCTCACAGAGAAAACCAGCCGAACCACAAGCAGGGTCATAGACAGTCTCGCCAATCTTAGGATCAACCACCTTGATGATGCTGCGAATCAGGGGGCGAGGCGTGTAATACTCACCACCATTGCGGCCTGCATTACCCATGCGCTGGATGTTACTCTCATAAAGCACAGTCATCTCGTGCTTGTCCTCAGCGCTCTGGAAATGGAGCTCATCAATCATGTTGATAATCTCACGCATATTGAATCCGGAACGAATCTTATTATGGAGTTCGCCAAATATTTCACCTATCTTATATTCAAGCGTATCGGTAGATGCCGCAGTATTCTGGAATTCTTTGAGGTATGGAAAAAGTTTCTGGTCAACAAACTCCACAAGGTCATCACCACTCATGGCGTTGACTGTATCCAGTACCATCTTGCCCGTCTGAGGGTCGCGCTTCTTAGGTGTTGCCCACTGACTCCAACGGTAGAAACCAGACACCAGTCGCTTGTAGGTCTTGCCATCCAATTCGGCTTCTTCCTCACGTTCTGTTTCAAGGTCATCGAGATATTTCAGGAAAAGCATCCATGATTTCTGCTCCAGATAGTCCAACTCACTACCACAACCCTGCTCCTTCCACAGAATTTGGTCTATTGCTTTGAATGTATTTTCGTATTTCATAAATTATCTACTAGTGTTGCCTTTGTGGCTTTTAGTTTCTAATCTGCAAAGATAGTGGATTTTATCCACTCTAACAAACTTTTAGACTAAAAAAGGCAAAAACTGAAAATAAATATCGAATTTCTTGCAACTTTCAAAAATAAACCGTATCTTTGCAACGTCAAATGTATGTTTGACTATCCGGGCAGAATCCCGCGAGGGAGCAAGACTTTATCGACACTACTCCATTTTAAAGAGCTACTCTCAATTGAGCAGCTCTTTTATTTTTATTTAATAAAACG
>ONNY01000198.1 GCA_900319305.1 uncultured Prevotella sp. | reverse complement strand
GCCTTTAACGATGGTGGTATGAGGTAACTTCTTGTAGGGCTTGAAGCGATTACCATCTACGATGATTGCCTCTGGACGTACTTTCAGTTGGTCAAGGGCCCGATGCATCGCCAGAATAGAAGCGTTGAGAATATTAATCTGATCGATTTCATCGGGCGTAACGATACCAACAGCCCAAGCTACGGCATCGCGCTCAATGATTTCACGAAGTTGATAGCGCTTCTTCTCGGAGAGTTGTTTGGAGTCGTTCAGGAGTTCGTTCTGATAGCCTTCTGGGAGGATAACCGCAGCCGCATAGACGCTGCCAGCCAAACACCCACGCCCGGCCTCATCGCAACCTGCCTCAATCTTCCCCTTATAATAGCAACTCTCAAGCATTTTACCCTTTTACTTTTTTACCTTTTTACCTTTAAAACATTTGAGACACACGACGGATACCTGTCACAAGGGCATCCACCTCTTCCTTTGTATTATAAAGGGCAAACGAGGCTCTGACTGTGCCGTTGATACCTAAGCGATCCATCAAAGGCTGGGCACAATGATGACCCGTTCGGACAGCTATTCCCAGAGCTGCTCCATACAGTAGCGTGTGAGTTCCTGTTCATGCTGCTGAATGGTATCAAAGCCGATGGCATCGATATATTCGATGGCTTTGGCGAGTCCATGAGTAGCCACATAGTCGGGTGTGCCAGCCTCGAACTTGAATGGCAGGCGTTCGAAGGTGGTCTTCTCCCAAGTCACCTTGTCGATCATCTCTCCACCACCCTGATAGGGAGGCAGTTTCTCAAGCCATTCCTCCTTGCCATACAGCACACCGATACCCGTAGGACCATACATCTTATGACCGCTGAAGGCGAAGAAGTCGCAATCCATCGCCTGCACATCCACCTTGAAATGGGGTGCACTCTGGGCACCATCCACCAAGACGGGGATATCATGGGCATGAGCCGTCTTGATGATCTCTTCCACTGGATTGATCGTGCCCAGTACATTGCTCACATGGGCCACACTGATGATTTTGGTTCTCGAAGAGATCAGCGATTCCAACTGATCCACACACAGAACACCATCATCGGTGATGGGGATATGCTTGACAACGATACCCCGTTTCATGGCCTGAAGTTGCCAAGATACGATGTTGGAATGATGCTCCATCTCAGTGACGATCACCTCATCGCCAGCCTGCATCTGAGATTCGCAGAACGACTGTGCCACCAGGTTGATGGCCTCCGTGGTGCCTCGTGTAAAGACGATCTCCTCGATTTTCGAGGCATTGATGAACTGGCGCACTTTCTCGCGAGCTGCCTCATGCAAGTCAGTGGCCTGTTGGGAGAGATAGTGCACACCACGATGCACGTTGGCATTCACGTTGAGATACTCATCGCGCATGGCGTCGAGCACACAAAGCGGCTTCTGCGTGGTGGCCGCATTGTCGAGATACACCAGCGGCTTCTTATATACCTCCCTCGAAAGAATGGGGAAGTCTTCGCGTATTTTATTGATATCGTACATACTTACTTACAGAGTCTGCAACCTTCACATTTGTTGAGTTCGCCTCGGAAACGTTTCTCCACCAGATGGTGCAAACGGTCGCGCAGAGGTTCGAGTTGCATCTTGTCGATCACCTCGTTGATAAAAGCATTCTGGAGCAACGTCTTTGCCTCCTTGAGCGAGATGCCGCGCTGACGCATATAGAAGAGGGCCGCGTCGTTGAGCTGACCCACGGTAGAACCATGGGCACACTTCACATCATCGGCATAAATCTCCAGCATCGGCTGGGTGTACATCCGTGCCTCCTTGGTTGCCGTGAGGTTCTGGTTGGTCATCTGCGAGGTGGTCTTCTGAGCCCCATGCTCCACCAGCACACGACCTGCAAAGGCTCCCGTTGACTTATCGTCGAGCACATATTTATAGAGTTCGTTCGAGGTACAATGCGACACCTTGTGGGTGATCAGTGTGTTATTATCCACATGCTGCTCCTTATCGGCAATCACACAGCCATAGCAGGCACACTCAGCACCCTCGCCAGAGAAGGTCAGGTCAAGTTTGTTTCGTGTAACGCCGTTATGCAACGTGATCACATTATGATTCACGCGACTGTTAGCCTGCTGATCGATATAGACATTGCTCACGCGTACATTCTTATAATGGGTCTCTTCCAGACAATAGAGGTCGAGTGAGGCATTATCACCCACATAAGCCTCGATTACCTGTGTAGCCAGGAAGTTCTTATCATCAGCCGCATGGTCACAGAAGAGCATCTTGATTTCCGCATTCTCCTCAAGAATGATCAGTACACGACGATTCACCATCAGGTCAGGCACTTGGCGCTGGGCGTTCTGAGGCGTTGCTTTTAGAATATTTATCACCTGAATGGCACGATCCACCTTCACGTTCTTTGGCACATACACCAGCAATCCGTCTTGCGCCAACATTGTATTAAGAGCCGTCACCGCATCTTCTGAAGTCTTGGCAAGTTTGGCATAATACTTCCCGATGAGTTCAGGATAATCGCGTAAAGAACCTACAATGACACCCTCTGGCAGATGGCCTTTGGGCTGTGACTGGGTATAGAACATATCGTTCACCACGAAATAGAGACTCGTGGAGAGGTTCGGCACATCGCAACGGAACGTCTCGTAAGGATCGACAGGTATCTGCAGGCGACTGAGGTTCACACCATAGTCAGGTTCGAAGAGCTTCTGCAGATCGGTGTACTTATATCGCTCCACCTTTTTCGAGGGGAATCCCTGCTGACAGAAGTCCTCAAAGGCCTGATCGCGCACAGCGTTCATCACCTCTGGGGCATGAGAGAAAATCATCTCACGTGCTTGTTCGTAGAGCTCTATGTATTGCTTCTCACTTGCCATTACTCTTCTCCGATCTCGATCATCTCTAACAGACGATCATAGTGGGTAATCACGATGCAGGAAGTCTCTGGTGTCTGAAGTTTGTTCACACCCTCAGCCACAATACGCATCGCATCCACATCCAGGCCAGAGTCGGTCTCGTCGAGGATACTCAACTTCGGCTCCAGCATCGCCATCTGGAAAATCTCGTTACGCTTCTTCTCACCACCGCTGAACCCCTCGTTCACAGAACGGTTAGCCAGTTTCGAGTCGAGTTCCACAATCTTTCGCTTCTCCCGCTGCAGTTTCAGGAACTCAGCCGCATTCATAGGCTCCAGACCCTGATACTTACGCTTCTCGTTGATGGCAGCCTTCATGAAGTTGGTCATCGACACCCCTGGGATCTCCACAGGATACTGGAAACTCAAGAAAAGACCCTCATGAGCACGATCCTCCGGTTTCATCTCCAGCAGGTTCTTTCCGTTGAAATAAGCCTCGCCCTCAGTCACCTCGTAGAGCGGATTGCCCACAAGCACAGCACTCAGCGTACTCTTTCCTGAGCCGTTAGGACCCATGATGGCATGCGTCTCACCATCGTTAATCACGAGGTCGATGCCCTTTAATATCTCTTTGTCGCCAATCTTGGCATGCAGATTCTTAACTTCTAACATCCTTTATCTTTTCACTTCAAATTACAAAAATGCATAGCGGCAAATGAACAGGACGGCCAAAAGGACGGTTGCCCAGTTCATATTGTTACGCTCGTCCGTGTCTTTCAGCTTGCCAGACAACAAATGGATCAGCACATAGGAGATCACACCCATGAGGATGCCATCAGATATACTATAAGTAAGTGGCATGAGAACGATACAGACAAAGCAAGGTATAGCCGTTACATAATCGGTGAAATCAACCTTACGGATGTCGTGCATCATCATCACACCCACCAAGATCAGTGCTGCTGCTGTGGCCTGGGGAGGAATAGCAAGGAACAACGGAGCGAAGAGCAGAGACACTGCAAAGCAGATGGCGGTAGTAAGGCTGGTCACTCCAGAGCGCCCACCCACGTTTACACCCGATGCACTCTCAACGTAAGTTGTTACCGTCGATGTACCAAGCATAGCACCCACTGTGGTACCAACCGCATCAGCCATAAAGGCTTGATTCAAGTTCTTCACGTTGCCATTTTCATCAACCATACCAGCACGGTGAGATACCCCAATAAGAGTACCGATGGTGTCAAACATATCAATAAACAAGAATGTCAGCACCACAATAGCCATATCTACCGTGAAAATATTGTGCCACTCAAACTGCATGAAGATCGGGCTGATGGATGGTGGTGTTGACATAACACCAGTAAAATTGGTAACACCCAAGGGGATACCTGCGATAGTTGTCACCAAAATACCAATGAGCAATGCACCTGTAATGCCTCTTACCAAGAGTGCTGCCGTCAGTATGATACCAAAGATACTCAGCAATACTGCGGAGTCGTGCAGATTACCCAATGTGATGAAAGTAGCATCCGACGAGGTGACGATACCCGCACCCTTCAGTCCGACAAAGGCGATAAAGAGTCCAATACCAGGACTGATAGCTCGGCGCATGATCAAGGGGATGGCGTTGACAATATGCTGGCGCAGACCAGTAATGGTCAGCAAAATGAAGATAAGCCCTTCAATCATGACTGCGGTGAGTGCGAACTGCCACGAATAACCCATAGTAAGCACGACAGTGAATGCGAAGAAAGCATTCAGTCCCATGCCAGGAGCCAAAGCAAAAGGCAACTTGGCATAGATCGCCATCACCAGAGTGGCCACTACAGCCGAGATACATGTTGTGGTAAACACAGCACCAGCATCCATACCTGTAGCGGAAAGAATGCTTGGGTTGACAGCTAAGATATAAGCCATCGTCAAAAAGGTGGTAATGCCACCAATCACCTCCTTGCGCAAAGTCATTGTGGAGGGATCAAATCCAAATAGTTTCTCTAACATAGTCTTTATTCTTTTATCCTACAGTTCCTTCTAATGATACACTTAATAGTTTCTGAGCTTCTACGGCAAACTCCATAGGCAGTTTCTGCAACACCTCTTTGGCATAGCCGTTCACGATGAGTCCTACAGCCTGTTCCGTGGGGATACCTCGCTGATTGCAATAGAACAACTGATCC
>ONNY01000147.1 GCA_900319305.1 uncultured Prevotella sp. | reverse complement strand
GTATCAGGACCTCGTTAAGATCAACCGTGCCTGCAAGGACGGCTCTATCATGGAGAACCCCCAGGTGAAGGCTGCTTACACCTACGCTAAGGAGAACAACAAGAAGCTGCACCTGATGGGTCTGACCAGTGATGGTGGCGTACACTCAAGTCTCGACCACCTGTTCAAACTCATCGAGATCGGTAAGGCCTATGGTCTGAAGAATCAGGTGTTTGTACATTGCTATATGGATGGTCGTGACACTGATCCGCATTCTGGTGTTGGCTTCATCAAGCAGATTACTGAGGTTTGTGCTGCCAATGATGCCGCTATCGCCAGTATCGTAGGTCGTTTCTATGCGATGGACCGCGATAAGCGCTGGGAGCGTGTGAAGGAAGGTTACGACCTGATCGTGAATGGTGTTGGTAAGCAGAGCACTGATATGGTGAAGGCCATGGAGGAGAGCTATGAAGAGGGTGTAACCGACGAGTTCATCAAGCCTATCCACAATGCATCTGTAAATGGTTGCATCGAAGAGGGCGACGTAGTGATCTTCATCAACTTCATTGCTCTGACTCAGGAGGATATGCCTGAGCAGGGTATGAAGACGATTCCTGGACTGCAGTATTACTGCATGACACCATACGATGCTAACTTCAAGGGTGTTCACATCCTCTTCCCCAAAGAGAACGTAGAGGATACCTTAGGCGAGTATCTGAGCAAGCAGGGCAAGAAGCAGCTGCACACCGCTGAGACAGAGAAGTATGCACACGTAACCTTCTTCTTCAATGGTGGTCGCGAGGCTCCCTACGAGGGTGAGGATCGTATCCTGGTTCCTTCTCCCAAGGTGGCTACCTACGACCTGAAGCCTGAGATGAGCGCCTACGAGGTGAAGGATAAGCTGGTGGCAGCTATCAATGAGGCCAAGTACGACTTCATCGTGGTGAACTTCGCCAATGGTGATATGGTGGGACACACAGGTGTCTATAATGCTATCGCCAAGGCTGTATGGGCCGTTGACAACTGCGTGCGTGAGGTCATTGAGGCTGCTAAGGCCAACGATTACGAGGCTATCATTATTGCCGATCACGGTAATGCCGACAACGCCATCAACCCCGATGGTACGCCTAATACCGCCCACTCTCTGAACCCCGTGCCTTTCATCTATGTAACTGACAATAACTCGGCTACAGTAAAGGACGGTCGTCTGGCTGACGTGGCTCCTTCTATCCTGCACATCATGGGTCTGGAGCAGCCTTCTGACATGACGGGTGAGAACCTGATTTCAGACAATAAATAATTGCGTATGAAAGCAATGAAGTGGATGCTGGCCCTCGTGGCTATGGTGCTGGCTGTTGTTTCCTGCAGCCAGAAGAAGGAAGCACCAAAGAGTAAGGTACTGGTGCTTTACTACTCTCAGACATCGAACACGAAGACGGTGGCACAGGAGATTGCCAACAAACTAGGTGCCGATATCGAGGAGATTGTGGCTGTGAACCCTTATGATGGGGATTTTGAGGCTACCATCAACCGTTGTATGCAGGAGCGTGAGAAGGGTGTTAAACCTGAGATCAAGCCCATCGCCGCCAACCTTGCCGACTATGATACCATCTTCATTGGTTATCCCGTGTGGTTCGGAACCTTCGCTCCCCCAATGGCTGCCTTTTTGGATCAGGCTGACCTGAGCGGCAAGAAGATCGTGCCTTTCTGCACCTTCGGCAGTGGTGGTCTGAATACCAGCGTGAAGGAGTTGGCTGCCAAGCAGCCTAAAGCAGAGATCCTGCCTGGCTATGGTGTACGTGCCGCCCGTGTGGCTGCTATCCCCAGTGAGGTGGATCAGTTCCTGAAGGCAGGTGGTTTCATCGAGGGCGAGTATGTCGTGCTTGAGGACTTCCCTGAGCAGCAGCCCGTCAGCGAAGAGCAGTCTGCCATCTTTGATAAGGCTGTAGGTGACTATCCGATGATTCACGCCAAGGCCACGAAGGTTGCTTCGCGTGCCGTTCCTGGTGGTACAGAGTATCTATTTACGGCTGTCGATCTTCCTCGTGAGACTACTGCCGTGCAGACGACACCTCCTCCTGCTGAGATGCAGATTTACGTCTTGGCTCTGGAAGGTGAGGATCCCGTCTTTACACAGGTATTAAGATAAGGAAAAGAAAAGAGGAATGTCAATCGGCATTCCTCTTTCTTATTTTATTTCAGTTCTATCGCCAGCATCGTGAGATCATCGCTCTGTTCGGCTATGCCCACGAATGTGTGGACAGCATCTGTCATGTGCCTGATGACCTGAGTGGGTTCAAGTTGCCCATTGGTAACCATCGACTCTGCAATACTCATGATACGCTCATCTCCAAACTGGGCGTGATCGATGTTCTCGGCTTCGTTCAGTCCATCGGTAAAGAGGAAGATGGTGGTAGGCCGCTCAAGGGTGATCTCCTGTTGCTCAAATGTAAAGTCGGGAATGACGCCGATAGGCAGATTACACTCACAAGGTAGTATCGTAACCTCGTTGCCTAAGAGTAATGGCGCATCATGTCCAGCATTGCAATAGCTCAACCTTCCTGTCTTCAGATCGAGCACACCCACGAAGAGAGTAACGAACATATTGGTATCATTGCCCTCCGACTGTGCCTGGTTCAAGGCATTCACAATATGGTCGGGCTTTGATACATGTTGGGAGATATTACGGAACAGCGAGCGGGTAACAGCCATGAAGAGGGAGGCTGGAATACCCTTGCCCGATACATCGCCAATGCAGAAAAACAGCTGCTCGTCGCGGACTTGGCTGGTGTCAGCGTACCATAGATGTCCAGATCATTACGTTCTGGGTAGGGAGGGAACGTCTTAGGCAGCATCGACATCTGGATATCGTGAGCCACCTTCATCTCATTCTCGATAGCAGCCTTCTGGGCTGTAGCATAGCGCAGATCTTCGACATAGCGAGTCAGTGACTGCTGCATCTGGGCGAACGAGTCGCGCAGATGATGGATCTCATCATGACTCTTCAATTCAGGCAATTCCGTTTTGAAGTTGCCTTTTGCCACCTCGTCAGCTGTTTCTGACAATTGTTGTAGCGGGTTGACGGCTTTCTTGATGGATCTGCGGCCAAAGAAATAGACTACCAACAGGCCTAAGAGGATGAACATGATGGCGATGCCCGCAATAGCGTACCCTACAACATCTATAAATAAAATGGGCATTACCAGACAGATGTTCCAGTTCGTGTATTTTACGACCTGCCTGCAGAGGAGCGTCTCTACACCTTCTACCATTTTCTGTTCTTCATGACTATCAGCGACGGATAGATGTCCCCAACTCTTATTATAATCATTGATATAGGGTTGCATATTCTCAACGACAAGGCGCTTCGTGTCAATATAACTGATATTCAGGATTCCACTCCTCTGAATTTTTCCAATTTAAAGCGCGTGTTGGCTGCATCTTCTCGTTCAACCAGGAAAGCGACAGATCGACTCCTAATACGGCCACTGTGCGGTTATGTTGATCCTGGATAGGCAATAGGTATGATACCAATGGTGATTTTGCGCTGTCATTGTCGAGGAAAGGTTTTGCCCAGTAGCCTTCCTTACTGGAAATAGCATCTTTGAACCACTTGTCTTTTACATAGTCATTACCCTGATCGCATGCGTCCTGAGATTCCATGATAACACTGTCACGCCGACTGGCATAGGGAGCAAACAAACGACCTTTCTGAGGATAATACCCTTCAACAAAATAAATGCCACAGCTGCGCATGTATGGGTTCAGTTTGAGCATTCGGTTTATGATGTCATACATCTTGTCGGCATTATCCAGATTCTCTACGATAAAGGGGGCCGTATTAGTGGCGGCCATGTAGAGGTCGGACGTGATGCGGCGCACCTCTTCTTTCTCACCTTTCAACACACGCTCACAGATGCTAAATGCACCTACTCTCACGATTCCATAGGTTAACAAAAAAAGGAGATATACAGGGATAATCATGATGATGATCATCCTCAGCATGATACGCCATGTGAGTCGTTTGGCAAAGGACTTCGGATAGCCGGTTATAGGTTTTTTCTTCAAGAAAGGCAGCATAATTTCTATAATTTGTTTGCAAAGATAGTTTATTTTTCGCAAAAAAGAACATATTTTTCCAAAAAAAGTCGTAATTTTGTAGCCGATACATGAAACAATAAAGATGATGAAAGGGAAAACTTTAAGTAATCTTTTACTCTTGGGATGGTGCGTGATATTGATGATCGCCTGTTCTGGGGAGAAACCACATTATGTAATAGGTGTATCTCAGTGTTCGGAAGATATCTGGCGTAGCTGGCAGAATGCCGAGATGGTGATGGAGTCCAATTTCCATGATGGGGTGGAGTTGCGCTTTGCTACAGCACTTGATGATTCCGAGCGACAGATCCAGCAGATTGATAGTCTGGTGGATAGCGGTATTCAGTTACTGATTGTAGCTCCTAACCAGAGGTCATCAGTCAAGTCAGCGATTGATCGTGCCTATGACAAGGGTATCCCCGTCATCGTGTTTGAGCGTAAGACCGACTCTCAGAAATATACGGCCTTTGTGAGTGCGGACAATTACGAGATGGGGCGTCTGATGGGTGAGTATGTCGTGTCGCGTCTTGATGGTAAGGGTAACGTATTAGAAGTTGCAGGATTGAAAGGCTGGTGGTGAAGATGCTTCAAGGAGACTGGACGGAGCCGACAGCTTATCAGGCGGTGAAAGACTATAAGGGAGACCTGAACAATATTGATGTCGTGTTTGGACATAATGACCGCTCTGCTATGGGAGCCCGTAAGGTTTTCCAAGAGCGCCAGGCTAAAATGCCCCTTTTCTGTGGCATTGACGGTCTGCCTGGAGAGAATGGTGGTATCCGTCAGGTTCGTGACTCGTTGCTCGATGCTTCCTATATCTATCCCACGCGTGGCGATCTTCTTTTACAGTTGGCTCTTGATATCCTTGAAGGTAAACCCTATGCGAAAGAGACCTTGCTGACTTCAGCCCTTGTTACCCACGATAATGCTAATGTATTGCTGCTGGAAAGTGACGAAGTGGCGCGTCAGGCACAGAACCTGGATAAGTTGCAGACGCAGGCAAATAGTTATCTGAGGCAGCTTGACACCCAGCGTACCATTACCCTGATGGCCCTGATCTTGATTGCTCTGTTGCTGTTGACAATGGTACTGTTTTTCCTCTACCATCGTAGTAAGGTCTCTGCACAGCGTGAACGCATGGTTAATAATCTGTGGAAAATGGAAGTGCCCGAAGAGGTAAAGGCGTCAGAGTCTCCAGAACCGGCTCCATCAGAATCTCCAGCGCCAGCCCCATCGGAAGCTGAAGAAACGCCAGAACCTCTTTTCATTGTCAGGTTTAAGGATGTCGTTGAGGCGCGATTGTCTGACAGTGAACTGAGTGTCGATGATCTGGCTGCAGCTATGAACCTCAGCCGTGTCCAGCTTTACCGGAAGGTAAAAGCTATTTCGGGATCGTCGCCTATAGAGTTGCTTCGTACGGCACGTCTCAATCGTGGTTATCAATTGCTTCTTCAGACGAATAAAACGATTTCAGAAATAGCCTACGAGATTGGTTTTACTGCCCCGTCTTACTTTACCAGATGTTTCAAAAATGAGTTTGGTATTAGCCCCTCCGATCTGCAGACAAAGTAAAAATCATAAAAAAGTGATATAATAATCGTTCATTTCGTAGAAAAATGTTTCACTGAAATAAATTTTGCACGAAATGAACGATTTTTTAATGATAGGGCTATAGATAGTTAGTACTTTTGCGGAAAATTTCAATTATTCAAATTAGTACTAACAATTAAAACTGTCTGCAATGGAACAACTAAAGAAAATGTTTCTGAGTTTTGCACTTCTGCTTACAAGTACTATTATGTACGCGCAGAGTGAGATCAGTGGTACGGTGGTTGACGCTACTGGCGAATCAATCATTGGTGCCACGGTAAAGGAAAAAGGTACTTCGAACGGTACGATTACCGATTTCGACGGTAACTTTAAGATGAAGGTCAATGAAGGTACTATCCTCACGATCTCCTACGTTGGCTACCAGACACAGGAAGTCCCTGCACGTCAAGGCATGAAAGTGACCTTGAAGGACGATGCAGAGGTGCTCGCCGAGGTGGTGGTAACCGGTTATCAGGTACAGCGTAAAACTGACCTGACAGGTTCTGTAGGTGTTGTTGAGACTAAGGACTTCAAGACGAGCAACACCGATCCTATGTCATCCCTGCAAGGAAAGGTGCCTGGCATGACAATCAGAACCACCGGTTCGCCTTCTGGTGAGGCTGATGTTCATATCCGTGGTATCGGTTCTATGGGCGGATCAAGCACGGCTCCCCTTTATATCGTAGATGGTATGCCTTTCAGCGGTTCTCTTAACAGCCTGAATGCCTCAGATATCGAGACAATGCAGGTACTGAAGGATGCCGCCTCTGCTTCTATCTATGGATCACGTGCTGCCAATGGTGTGATCGTTATCACCACTAAGAAAGGTAAGAAGGGCGATAAGATCAATATTGATTTCAATGCTTCTGTATCCGCTTCTTGGATGACCCAGAAGATGAAGCTCCTCAATGGTCAGCAGTACGCTACTGCCCTGGTTCAGGCTGCTCTCAATGATGGCAAGAATCCTTATGACTATGCCCAGAACTATGGCTTGTCATTGAATGCTACCGACGGCACGCCTATTTCTGTTTATAATCCTGCAACAGGTGTTTATGATTCATATAGTGTAGGTGGTTTCTATGACGGCTATATGAATGCGAGAAAGACGATGCTTTATAGTGATACCGATTGGGTAGATGAGATCGGACGTACAGGTTTTACACAGAACTATGACCTCTCTTTCTCTAAGGCTACAGATAAGGGTTCTTCACTCTTCTCTTTCAACTACAAGAAAGCCCTTGGTGTTCTGAAGCACACTGATTTCGAGAACTTCGCTGCACGCTTCAACAGCTCTTACAAGATCAACAGCATCGTTACCGTCGGTGAGAATGCAACCTTCTCATATTCAAACAGCGTTGATTGTGCCCCGTTGGAGAATGCGTTGAAGATGGCGCCCACACTGCCCGTCTATGAGATTGATGGCGTGACCTTCTCTGGTCCCGTAGGTGGTATGAGTGACCGTCAGAACCCGATGCGTGAGCTTTACCATAACAAGGACAATCGTCTGAAGAAGTGGCGTATCTTTGCTAATGCGTATGTTGACATCACACCTATTAAGGGCATGCTCTTCCGTTCTAACTTCGGTATCGATTACACTAACGGTTATATCCGCAGCCTGCAGCATACTTTTGACTCGGATGTCGTAAAGACCAGTACAAGTGCCAGCACCATGTCACAGAACCACAGTACCAAGTGGACATGGTCAAACACTTTGCAATATAACTTTGATGTAGCAGAGAATCACAACTTGAATATACTCGCCGGTATTGAGCATCACCGTGACTACGGTATCGATTTCTCTGCACGCCGTGAAGATTTCCCCCTCGAGACTTTAGACTATATGTGGCCAGGTGCCGGTACAGGTATCCAGACCATAACAGGTGGTGGTGATTCCTACAAACTGATGTCGTACTTCGGCAAGGTTGACTATAACTGGAATGACCAGCTGCTGGCTTCTGTTACCGTGCGTTATGACGGTTCAAGCCGTTTCGGTAAGAACAACCAGTACGGTTTCTTCCCCTCTGCATCTCTCGGTTATCGTCTCTCAAAGCATATCAATGCCGACTGGCTCCGCGACTGGAAGATCCGCGTCAGCTATGGTGTGACTGGTAACCAGGGCATGAACTCGAACAATGCGCACTACGGACTCTATATGGCCAACTATGGTTCAGACCGTGAGAACTCCACAGCTTATGACATTAACCTGCAGGGCTCAGGCACACTTCCCTCTGGTTACTACAAGCAGCAGTCTGCCAATGAGGACCTGAAGTGGGAGCAGTCATCACAGTGGAACATCGGTACAGACTTCTCACTCTTTGGCGGTGCATTGTATGGATCTTACGATGTGTTCTTCAAGGAGACCAAGGACATGCTTGTACAGCCTGCCTTCCTCGGAGCCATCGGTTTCGGTGGTCAGACATGGATCAATGGTCCTACACTGAAGAACTGGGGTATGGAGCTTAACGTTGGCTATCGTCATACCACAGAATACGGATTGTCTTATGACATCTCTGGTAATATTGACTTCTTCCGCTCAAAGGTGACTTACCTCCCGGAAAACTCAAAGAACTCTTATGAGCACAACGATTATCACAACTTGGCTCAGGACGAGAAAGCCTATGGCTCACGTATCGGTTATGTAGTAGAGGGTCTCTATCAATCACGTGAGGACGTGCTGGCCCATGGACAGGCTGGTGCCCGTGTCGGTGGTCTGAAGTATGCCGACCTCAACGGTGACGGTAAGATCAATGAAGCAGACCGTACCTGGATCTATAATCCAGTTCCTAACTTCTCTTATGGTATCAATGTCAACCTTGCCTATAAGGACTTCGATTTCACCATGTTCTGGCAGGGCGTTGCTGGTGTTGACGTCATCAACGATCAGAAATACCAGACCGACTTCTGGAGCATCACTGATGCAGGTTCTAACAAGGGTGCGCGTCTGATTGACGCCTGGACACCTGCTAACAATGGCTCTAGTATTCCTGCCCTGACCACATCGAATGGTGCTGATGAAGGCCGTATGTCTTCTTACTTTGTAGAGAACGGTTCTTATGCTAAG
>ONNY01000148.1 GCA_900319305.1 uncultured Prevotella sp. | reverse complement strand
TTCTCAATTCGAGATGTGAAACTCGTACCTTATATATATAAGCAGCCAGAAGACTCGTTGAAAGCCACTAGAGGTTTCCTGGTGGTAAGTGGTATGCTGGTCTGTGAACACGTGACGATTATCGTGAATCACCTGCCGTCACGAGGTGCCACCTCTTATTATCGTGAAGAGGGTGGGCGCCAGTTAAAGGCCGTGAAGGACTCGCTGTTACAAGAGGATCCTGATCAGAAACTCCTGATTATGGGTGATATGAACGATGATCCACAGGATGCCTCGATGTCAGTATGCTTGGGTGCCAAGCGTGAAATCAGTGAGGTGGGAGAGGGCGACCTCTATAATCCCTGGTGGAATGTGCTGGCATCAGGTCATGGTACGCTGAGTTTCAGAGGTGCATGGAATCTGTTCGACCAGATCATCCTCTCTCCGTCTCTGCTCCATGCGGAGACAGGAACGCTGGGCTTTGACTCGTGCGAGATCTTCCGTCGCGACTATCTGATCCATCAGGATGGTCCTCATGCTGGTACGCCTTTACGCACCCATAGTGGAGGTGAGTGGCTCAACGGCTTTAGTGATCATCTGCCTACAGTTGTATATCTCAAAATAAAACAATAACGAATGATTATCATCGGAATCGCTGGCGGTTCTGGTTCTGGCAAGACCACCGTCGTGAAGCGTATTGCCAAAGCGCTGCCTCCCCATTGTGCAGCAATCATACCTTTAGACTCGTATTACAACGACACCACCGACCTGACGCCAGAGGAGCGGAAGCAGATTAACTTCGACCATCCTGACGCCTTTGACTGGAAACTGTTGACTGAGCAGATCAAGAAACTCAGGAATGGCGAGGCTGTGGAACAACCCACCTATTCCTATGTGCTTTCTAATCGTCTGCCAGAAACGGTTCATATTGAGCCGAAGCCTGTTATCATCCTGGAGGGCATCATGACGCTGCACCATAAGAAGCTGCGCGACATGATGGATCTGAAGATCTATGTGGATACCGACAGCGATGTGCGCCTGATCCGTAACATCCGTCGTGATGTGGTGGAGCGCGGACGTACCGTTGATATGGTGCTCGATCATTATGAGAATGATGTGAAGCCCATGCACGAGCAGTTTATCGAACCCACGAAGAAGTTTGCCGACCTCATCATCCCCTGGGGTCGTGAGAACAAGCGGGGCATCGACATCCTGCGCACTTATATACAAGGCTTCTCACAGGAAGTGAGGGAGGAGATGAAGAAGTGATGGAGGTTGAGGCTCATCCCTTCGAACCGTTTCTCCCTGAAGGTGCCAGGCTGTTGATGCTTGGCACCTTTCCGCCATCGGAGAAACGATGGTCTGTGAGATTCTTTTATCCGAATTATATCAATGACATGTGGAGGATCGCGGGACTGCTTTTCTTCCGCGACAAGGATTATTTTGTAGATGCAGCCCAGAAACGCTTTCGTCTCGACTTGTTGATCCCGTTTCTGAAAGAGCAGGGGATAGCCCTCTTCGATACAGCCACCCGTATCCGTCGCACCACGGGGACGGCTTCAGATAAAGACCTTGAGATTGTGGAGGAGACCGATCTTCATCAGATGTTACGACGAATTCCTTATTGCGAAAGCGTAGTTACAGCAGGACAACTGGCCACAGAGATAGCCTGTAACCAGTTTGGTGTGATACCTCCAAAGGTTGGTGAATCAGTGCCCTTCGAGTTCGAAGGGCGTCAGTTGCGACTCTATCGGATGCCCAGCAGTTCTAGAGCGTATCCGATGAAGTTGGAACAGAAAGCTGCGTATTATCAGAAGGTTCTTCTGCCTTGATAACCTCTGCTGTTGCAGATTCCTCAATGATTTCTTCTGCTACAGGAACCTCCTGCGCCTGTCTGAACTTCCGTCTGTCGGCATGGAACTTCAGTGAATTAACCAGTTCCGTTACACCATAGAGTAATGAGCACCAACCCAGAATGAGCATTGCCATACTGGCAGGAGCCATAGGCTTGATGATCACATAGAGTCCAATCAGAAGAACCACTGACGGGAATACCCAGAAACCGAAACTGACCTTGCCGTATTTGCGGGCATTCACTAAGTTCATGAACTGGTTGATGGCACCCAGGATCAGAATACCGCCGATAATATACATCAGAGCCGTTATAAACACGTTTGGTGTCAGTGCCAGCATCGCACCGAGAATCAGACTACCCACACCCACAATCGGGAAAGTGGGTTTCTCTCCGGCAATCACATGGCCATTCATATCCATAATCTTGAATTCCGATACGTTCTTGCGTGCATGCACATACACAATCAGTGAGATGAGTCCCGACAGGAGGAACAAGATGCCTATCGCCACCGTGATCCACGTCACCGTGTTATCTGGATACTTGATAAGCAGACAGCCGATTGCGATGGCGCTGATGGAACGGAATACCGAACTTTGTAATATCTTCATAATCTTTTATGGTCTTTTTAGGGGTTTGCGACTGCAAAGATACAAAAAGTTTGTAGTTTATAGTTTATAGTTTATAGTTTTTTCGTATTTTTGCAAGAAATTTATAAAATATGACAACTTTATATTTAGTAAGGCATGGTGAGACGGTGGATAATGCCAATCAAATCATGCAGGGACAGACGCAGGGGGAACTTAATGAGAACGGCATCCGTCAGGCTCTGGAAGTGAGTGAGGCGTGGAAAGACCGCCCCATCGATGTGGTGATAGCCAGTGATCTGAAACGCTCCATTGATACCGCCCGCATCATAGCAGAGCCTCACGGTCTGGAGGTTATTACCACGCCTTTGTTGCGTGAACGTGACTGGGGTGGTTTTACAGGACGCTTCATCCCTGATCTCAAGAACGAAGTATGGCCTGATGATATCGAGACATTAGAAAACCTTCTTTCCAGGGCTGGCGAATTCATCGCTTATGTCAAGAAGACATTCCCAGGAAAGAAGGTGCTGGCTGTAGGCCACGGCATTATCAACAAGGCCGTACAGGCAGTATATTATGGCAAAACTATGAGCGAGATACAGCGCATGATGAATGCAGAGGTACGTGTGCTGGAACTATAATCTTATCGACGGCCTCCCAAACCACCATGTCCGTGAGAACCACCACCGTGAGAACCACCTCCACCATGAGAGAATGAACCACCGCTATGAGAACCTCCGCCATGTGAGAATGAACCTCCGCTGTGAGAGAACGAACCACCTCCGCGTGAACTACCACCACTAAATGAACCTCTACTGTGTGATCCGCTAAAGGATCCTGTGCTGCGGGTGCTACTGCCACGGCTGCTGCTGAAATCTACAGAGCGTCCTCTGGACATCCCGTGGCTCTGACCTACGCGATCATTTTGCGTACGGTTCACATGCCCTTCGAAGCGTGAGCTGTTGGAGCGATGGCTGTCGAAGCTGCCGCCTCCACTGTTACCATTATGGCGTCCATCAAAGCTGCCGCCTCCACTGTTACCATTATGGCGTCCATCAAAGTTACCGCCTCCACTGTTGCCGTTATGCCTGCGTCCTGAGAAGTTTCCGCTGCCACTGGTGCCGATTCTGTTATGTCCATCGTGATGACCTGTGATGCGGGTAGAGCTGTGGCGTGGGCCACGGAAATCGCCACGGTTCCAACGGTCGTGCATGCCGAAATGCTCTCTGTGCGGGGCGCGGAAGTGGTCTCTATGTCCATGATAGTAACCATGTCCGCCTACACGATGCCAGGCATGTGCGCCATGATAGGTCACATAGAAGTGAGGACGACCGAAGTAGAAGTAGTCACGATGTGGATAACGACGATAGATACCGAAGTGCCAGTAACCAGCCTCCCAGTAGAGTGGACGATAGAAATAGGTGGCTGCTACAAAGGCGTTCCACTGCCACTCGAGCAGAATGTAGCTCAAATCGAGGTTACGACGCTCCCAATAGGTTCCGAACACATCGTTGCGTCCTGTCACCCCCATCAGGTAGTCGAGGTTTATCTCATAAGCTGCCTCGTACTGCTCGTCAGTCAGATTCAGCTCATAAGCCATCTTATCAGTGAGGAAGAGGGCCTCGTTGCGGGCCTGCTCGTAGCTC
>ONNY01000145.1 GCA_900319305.1 uncultured Prevotella sp. | reverse complement strand
AGCAACTGGTAGGCCAATTCAAAGTCGCCTTTGTACAGGGCGTCGTTCCATTCGGGTGCTTTGTTGCCCAACGGACAAGCCCAATGGCAGAAGGGTACGCCGCAGTCCATGCAGCGTGAAGCCTGCAGTTTACGTTCGCGAGTCGAGAGCGTCTGCTCCACCTCGCCAAAGTCGTGGATTCTATCGTGAATCGGACGGTAGCCCGCCTCCTGGCGGTGTATCTCTAAAAATGCTTTTGGATTTCCCATTTTTTACCTTTTTACCTTTTTACTTTTTTACCTTTAATAGTCTCTCTGGATATCTGCGATCTTCTCGTGCAGGCGTGCCATCTTCTCTTCTTCGAGCACGCGTTTGTACTCGATAGGTACTACCTGGATGAAGTCCTCGATGTAGCGGTGCCAGTCGTCGAGCATACGACCTGCAAGGGCAGAGCCCGTGTGCAGATAGTGCTGACGGATGAGTTCGAGCAGTTCCTTACGCGATACGGAGTCCTCAACCAGTGAGAGTTCTACCATATCCATATTACAGAAGTAGTCGAAAGTGTGGTCAGGGTCATAGACGTATGCCACACCACCACTCATACCAGCGGCGAAGTTACGGCCTGTCTTACCGAGTACCACCACACGTCCGCCAGTCATATACTCACAGCAGTGGTCGCCTGCGCCCTCGATGACAGCAATGGCACCTGAGTTACGCACGCCGAAGCGTTCACCCACCTTACCATTGATGAAGAGTTCGCCAGAAGTGGCTCCGTATAATCCGGTGTTACCTGCGATGATGTTCTCCTCGGCCTTGAAGTCGTCGCTGCGACGGGCTGGGGGCAGGATCGAGATACGTCCGCCAGAGAGTCCCTTACCGAAGTAGTCATTGGTCTCACCCTCCAGGCGCAAATCCAGTCCCTTGACCGCAAAGGCACCAAACGACTGTCCTGCTGAGCCCTTGAACTTAATCTTGATCGTTGAGTCGGGCAGACCAGCCTCACCGTATTTCTTGGCTATCACACCACTGAGCATGGTACCCACGGCACGGTCTGTATTCTTGATGGCATAGTCGAGTGTCACTTCTTCCTGGCTCTCGATGGCCTTCTGGGCAGCACGGATCATCTCCTCGTCCTTCACGCCTGTCACCTTTGTGAATGCGCCACGATCCCAGTAGAGGTTCTTGTCTGTCTCGGGCTTGTGCAGCAGGCGGGCAAAGTCGATGGTCTGCTGTTTCTCAGTAGCATGTTCTGTGTTTACCTCGATCAGCTCCGTGTGTCCGATAATCTCCTTCAGACTCTTCACACCGATCTCTGCGAGATATTCACGCACCTGTTCAGCGAGGAAGGTGAAGAAGTTCACCACGTACTCTGCACGACCCTCGAAGTGCTTGCGCAACTCGGGGTTCTGGGTTGCCACACCCATCGGACAGGTGTTCGTGTTACATTTGCGCATCATTACACAACCCAGTACGATGAGCGGCAGTGTACCAAATGAGAACTCATCGGCACCCAGCATCGCCATGATGATCACATCCTTGGCGGTCTTCAACTGACCGTCAGTCTGCAGGCGAACCTGGTTTCTCAAACCGTTGCGTACGAGGGTCTGCTGTGTCTCTGCCAATCCGATCTCAGGAGAGATACCTGCGAAGCGCATCGAGGAAGCAGGTGAAGCACCTGTACCACCCTCGGCACCAGAGATCACGATGAGGTCGGCCTTAGCCTTAGCCACACCAGCGGCAATGGTTCCTACGCCACTCTCGGCTACGAGTTTCACGCTGACAGCAGCTGTGGGGTTGATATTCTTCAGGTCGAAGATGAGCTGTGCCAGATCCTCGATACTGTAGATATCGTGATGTGGTGGAGGCGAGATGAGCGAGATACCGGGGATGGCGTTACGCGTCTTGGCGATGATCTCATTCACCTTGAAGCCAGGCAGCTGTCCACCCTCACCAGGCTTAGCACCCTGTGCCACCTTGATCTGTATCTCTTCAGCATTCACCAGGTATTCGGCTGTGACACCAAAACGTCCACTGGCAATCTGTTTGGTCTTGCTTGAAAGACTTACACCATCCACTTCTGAGTGATAACGGGCATTGTCCTCGCCACCCTCACCAGTGTTAGAGCGAGCCCCCAATTTATTCATTGCCAGAGCCAGTGCCTCGTGGGCCTCGATACTCAGCGCACCAAACGACATGGCACCTGTGACGAAATGCTTCACGATGCTCTCCACGCTCTCCACCTCGTCGATAGGCGTAGGTTTGGCAGCCTTCTTGAAGCCGAAGAAGTCGCGGATGAAGATAGGTGATTCCTTCTCATCGACAAGCTTCGCCCAAGCCTTGAACTTATCGTAGTTGCCCTGACGGGTAGCCAGTTGCAGTTTCGCAATCGTCTCTGGGTTCCAGGCGTGTTTGATGCCGTCCTTGCGCCAAGCAAACTGACCCTGATTCTGCAACAGCGTCTGCGCTTTAGCAGCCTCATGCAGTGCAATCGCATCGCGGGCGATCTCCTTCAGACCTACACCACCAATGGTGCTCACCTCAGTGCCGAAGTAACGGCGCAGCAGGTCTTCGCTCAGTCCGATGCTCTCAAAGATCTTCGCACCACGATAGGAGCGGATGGTAGAGATACCCATCTTCGACATGATCTTCTTCAGACCCTTATCCACTGCCTTGATGTAGTTCTTCTCGGCGGTAGCATACTCCTCCTGGATCTTGCCACGCTTCACCAGATCATCGAGTACGGCGAAGGTCATGTAAGGACACAGGGCACTGGCACCGTAGCCCAACAGCAGGGCAGCGTGCATCACCTCGCGGATCTCACCGCTCTCCACAATCAGCGCCGTCTGCACACGCTTACCCACACTGATCAGATAGTGGTGGACAGCAGAGACAGCCAACAGACTTGGGATGGCAGCGTGCGTCTCATCGAGGTCGCGATCGCTCAGGATGATGTAGTTCACACCCTCATCCACACTCTCCTCGGCCTTCTTGCAGAGGTCGTCGAGTGCCTGGCGCAGTCCGCTCTCACCCTGCGCGATTTCAAAGAGAATGGGCAACTTCTTGGTGTTGAAGCCCTTGTAGCGGATGTTGCACAATATATCGAGTTGTGTATTGGTCAAAACGGGTTGTGGCAGACGTACCATCTTGCAGTTTGAAGCATCAGGTGTCAGGATGTTCGTACCAACGGCACCGATGTACTCTGTGAGTGACATCACGAGTTCCTCACGGATGGGGTCGATGGCAGGGTTCGTGACCTGCGCAAACTGCTGACGGAAGTAGTTGAACAGCACCTGCGGACGGTCTGAGATCACTGCCAACGGGGTGTCGTTACCCATCGCTGCCACAGGCTCCTGACCTGCTGTCGCCATCGGGATGATGGTCTTGTCGATATCCTCCTGACCAAAGCCGAAGGTCACGAGTTTACCTTGCAGATCGCTCACGCCATTATCCACCTTACGACCGCTCTTCAACTTCTCTAACTGTACGCGGTTCTCGTTGAGCCACTCCCGATAAGGATGTGCCTTTGCCAACTGCTCCTTAATCTCACCGTCGTAGTAGATTTTTCCTTCCTGCGTATCAATCAGCAGGATCTTACCTGGCTGCAGACGACCTTTCGATACCACGTCGCCAGGCTCGAAGTCCATCACGCCAACCTCACTGGCCACTACCATCATACCTTGTTTGGTGATGGTATAGCGACTGGGGCGCAAGCCGTTTCTGTCGAGCATTCCACCTGCGTAGCGACCATCGCTGAACAGCAGGGCTGCAGGACCATCCCACGGCTCCATCAGGATGGAGTGATACTCGTAGAAAGCCTTCAGATCCTCACTGATGGGGTTCTTGTCGTTGAAACTCTCAGGTACCAGAATGGCCATGGCCTGCGGCAGGGAGAGTCCGCTCATCATCAGGAACTCAAATACGTTGTCGAGCGAAGCCGAGTCACTCATACCCTCCTGCACAATCGGACGCAGGTCCTTGATGTCACCCAGCGCCTCACTTGACAGCACACTCTCACGAGCCTTCATCCAACCACGGTTACCACGGATGGTGTTGATCTCGCCGTTATGGGCTAACAAACGGAAGGGCTGGGCCAACGCGCCAGTCCGCTTGTAAAGTAATCATTCGACAAATCAGGGAAGTAGCGACGCAGTTGTCCGCTCGTCAACATACCTTTGTAAATGATGTTCTTGTTCGATAATGAACAGATGTAGAAGTCCTTGTCTTTAATGCGATTCTCAATGCGTTTGCGTACCTTATATAGGATACGCTCGAACACAGGCACATCCTCCTCAGAGACGCCTGTCACGAAAATCTGTTTAATGGCAGGTTCCACCTCACGGGCTGCTACACCCAGCACCTCAGGGCAGGAACACCAGTCCTGTACCATACTTGCCCTTCTCGGGTACGGGAATACCCTGAAGCAGAATAAACTCATGGGGAATCTGAATCATGATACCAGCACCGTCGCCAGTCTTGTCTCGTGTCTCTGCGCCACGGTGCTCCATGTTTTCCAATACTTTGAGTGCATTGTCCACCAACTCATGGCTTTTACCTCCGTGGATGTTTACCACCATTCCTACACCACAAGCGTCGTGCTCATAGTCAGGCTGGTAAAGCCCGTCATGTGTCTTTTGTGTCCTTTGTGCGCTCTTTGGTTGTTGAAGTTCGCAATGTGTCATATTATCCTTACTTTTACTTACATTCTGTTTAAAAATCGCTGCAAAGGTATATCATTTTGCAATTATGGCCAAACAATTGCTAACTTTTCTTACGTAAAAATTTGTCCTTTCTGACATTTTGCTCAATTTTTATGCTTTTTTCATTCATTTTGAAACCTGTCATATCTTTTTCCTTCTTTATACTTTACACATTGTCATTTTGCAAATTTATTAGGCAATAACATAGAAGTTGACTCACATAGCCCTTGAGGTGAAAAAGGTAAAGACTAAGGATGAGGACGGCGTGTCAAGCGTTTTGTGTACGTACACAAAAAACAAAGAACTGACGTATTGTAACGAAATGATGGGTATTTGCCTCAAAGTGTTACAAAATGACAGATGTTAACCTTAAATAGTTTACAAATTGTCAAATTCCGAAAGTTTTTACAAACAAATTGAAAGAAAATTAAATGAATATCCATCAAAATGTCATACCTTTGCACTCGAAAACAAGTTGCAGCAGCGTTAAAAGGTTGTAACAACATAACAATAATTATTAATAAGGTAAAAAGAAAGCGTATGAAAAGAATCGAAGCAATTATCAGGAAGACGAAGTTTGAGGAGGTGAAAGAAGCCTTGCTCAGTTCGGACATCGACTGGTTTGAGTACCACAACGTGCACGGCATCGGTCAGAGTCGTCAGGAGCGAATCTATCGTGGTGTACAGTACTCAACAGACGTGATTGAGCGCGTAGCCCTGACGATCGTCTGCCGTGATCCGCTGGTGGAGCCCACGGTGAAGGTGATCCTCAAGGTGGCACACACAGGTGAAGTAGGTGATGGTCGCATCTTCGTGAGCGACATGATCGACACCTGGAGTATTCGCACTGGTGAGAACGGTGATACCGTTTTGAGAGACAAAAAATAAAAAGGCCCTTCGACAAGCTCTGGGACCGTTTATTAATAATACAAACACAAAATGATTATGAACGAAATTGGATTATCACTCGATACTGTATGGATGCTATTGGCAGCCATGTTGGTTTTTTGGATGCAGCCGGGCTTTGCGCTGTGTGAAGCAGGTTTTACGCGAGGTAAAAACACGGCCAACATCCTGATGAAGAACTTTGTGGACTTCATGTTTGGCTCTTTGCTGTTCTTCTTCTTAGGCTTCGGCTTTATGTTTGGCAGCGAGGGCGCAGGTTTCATTGGCGCACCCAACTGGGGCGACCTCAGTTTCTATTCAAGTGATCTGCCTGTAGAGGGTTTCCTGATTTTCGAGACGGTGTTCTGTGCCACCTCTGCCACCATCGTCAGTGGTGCGATGGCTGAGCGCACGAAGTTCTCGATGTATCTCGTCTATAGTGCTGTGATCTCACTGTTCATCTATCCCATTGAGGGCCATTGGACCTGGGGTGGTGGTTGGCTTTGCAGCGATGCTGCCGATGGCTTTATGATGACCACCTTTGGTGATGTGTTCCACGATTTCGCAGGTTCTGCCATCGTACATAGCGTAGGTGGTGTGCTGGCTCTGATTGGTGCTTTGGCACTGGGTCCCCGTATCGGAAAGTATGGAAAGGACGGAAAGAGTCGTGCTATCCCTGGTCACAACCTGACGATTGCTGCTCTGGGTGTGTTCATCCTCTGGCTTGGCTGGTTCGGCTTCAACCCTGGTTCTCAGTTGGCTGCCTCTGGTGAGGTGAACCGTATTGCGATCTCTCATGTGTTCCTGACCACGAACCTCGCTGCTGCTGCAGGTGGTGTGGCTACGATGTTCCTTACTTATATCAAGTATGGCAAGCCTTCACTCTCACTGACGCTCAACGGCGTGCTGGCAGGATTGGTAGGTATTACCGCTGGCTGTGATATCGTTTCGCCTGTAGGTGCCATCATTATCGGATTCGTCTGTGGTATCGTACTGGTTTACTCTATCGAACTGATCGACCACAAGTTGCATATCGACGACCCCGTTGGTGCTTCTTCAGTACACGGTGTCTGTGGTATCCTGGGTACACTGATGACAGGTCTGCTGTCAACCACTAACGGTGCCTTCTACGGCTTTGGTTGGGGATTCTTCGGCGCACAGGCTTTTGGTGTCCTCGTGATCGACCTCTGGGCAGCAGTTTGCGGATTCATCCTGTTCTACGGCATTAAGAAGATTCACGGTCTGCGTGTGGATGCCCGTATCGAGGAAGAAGGACTGGATGTTTACGAACATGGAGAGAGTTGCTACAACTGATTGTATATCTTTATAATGTTAATAGAGTAGTTAATAATGTATTAATTTGAAGATTTGTAACTATGAAGAAGATTGTTTTATTTGCATTGGGTTTGGTCGCAGTGGCGACCGCCCATGCACAGGATGAGAAAGCGAAAGTGGAAACAACGGTAGCGGCCGACTTTGTGACGAATTATATCTGGCGTGGTCTGGATTGTGGTAATATCTCCGTACAGCCTACACTCGGCATCGGCTATAAAGGTCTGTCGCTGTCGGCTTGGGGTAGCGTGGGATTCACCTCTACTGACACGAAGGAGTTCGACCTGACGCTCGCCTATACCATAGGTGGATTCAACATTGGTATCACGGACTATTGGTTCAATACTGGTGGCGACGAGCCGGATAACCGCTACTTCAAATACGATGCCCACTCAACAAACCACGTGTTTGAGGCCAACATTGGCTACGACTTCGGTGTACTCAGTTTACAGTGGTTTACAAACTTCGCTGGTAACGATGGTTTCAATAAGAGCGACAAGCGCGCCTACAGTAGTTATGCAGAGGTGTCAGTGCCATTCAAACTGGCAACGGTCGATTGGACAGCAACGGCTGGTGTCGTTCCTTATTACACCACGTTCTATGATACAACGGGTTTCGCCGTTACAAACCTGTCGCTGAGGGCTGACAAGGAGATCAAGATCACTGATAAGTTCTCAGTACCCGTCTTCGGACAGGTGGTGGCCAACCCATCTTC
>ONNY01000192.1 GCA_900319305.1 uncultured Prevotella sp. | reverse complement strand
AGATGGAAGATCTGTCCGAGATTAGAGCCGATAGCCGAACCCGTCAGCACAATTGGCGCCTCAGCACCCACCGAACCACCGAAGCCGATGGTGATGGCAGAGGCTATAACGGACGACCAACAGTTATGCGATTTCAGACGCGACTTATTGGTAGAGATCGCATAAAGAATACGCGTGATACCATGTGAGATATTATCCTTGACCACATAGCGCACAAAGAGTGATGTCAGATAGATACCCGCCACAGGATAAACCAGATAGAGCCAGTTGGCACCCGTACGGTCGAAAGAACTCGTCAGTAATGAAACAATCTGATTGATGATCCAGTGGAGTGAGAAGGCAGCCACAGCAGCGAAGAAACCAATGAGGAGGGCGAGAATGATCATAAACATCTTCTCGCTCACGTGGGCTACCCGCCATTCATGCAGGCGCTTCAGCCACTCAGGTCTCCTATCTGTTATGGTCGTCTCCACTTACTTCCTGATTATTTCTACTTCACCGTTTTCTTTCAGTTTGATAATGCTCGAAGGCGTATGGGGCTTATGCTCCTGACGACGACTCCAGCACACATAATCCACAGCCTCAATGATGCGTGGGTCGATGTCGCAGTAGTTCTGTGCAGCAGGCTCACCACTGATATTGGCAGAGGTAGAGACGATGGCCTTCTGGAATCTGAAACAGAGTTCTTTCGAGAAAGGCTCATTCGTGATACGGATTCCCACACTACCGTCTTCGGCAATCAGGTTATCAGCCAGATTGATAGCACCGTCGAGGATCAGTGTCGTCGGCTTACCATCACCTTCCTTCAGACTATCCACAAGTTGCCAAGCCACATCAGGTACATTCCTGAAGTAGCGCTGCATACGGGCATCACTATCCACCAGACAGATCAAGGCCTTCGAGTCGTCGCGCTGTTTGATCTCATACACCCGTTTCACAGCCTCAGCATTCGTTGCATCACAGCCGATGCCCCAGACGGTATCCGTAGGATAGAGAATCACCCCGCCCTTGCGCATCGTCTCGACTGCATTTTTGATATCTTCTTCTCTTGTCATCAGAATTCGCTTGTAAAGTGGAACTTAATATGCTTGAAGTCCTCCTGCGCCATAGAGAGCACATAGCCTGAGTCGGCGAGGAACACATCGCGCCCCTCCTTGTCCTTGGCCATATACTGGTACTTACGCTTCTTGAAGTTCTCCAGTTCTGCGTCATCGTCGCTCTCAATCCAACAGGCCTTATAAAGATGCACAGGTTCCCAACGACACTTGGCATTGTACTCGTTCTCCAGACGATACTGGATCACCTCAAACTGCAACTGGCCCACAGTACCGATGATCTTACGGTTGTTGAACTGGTTGACAAACAACTGCGCCACGCCCTCATCCATCAACTGATCAATACCTTTCTGCAACTGTTTGGCCTTCATCGGGTCGTCGTTCTCGATATACTTGAACAATTCTGGCGAGAAGGAAGGCAGACCACGGAAATGCAACTGCTCACCCTCCGTCAGCGTATCGCCGATCTTAAACACGCCACCAGTATCGGGCAGGCCTACAATATCGCCTGGCCATGCCTCGTCGATGGTACTCTTTCGCTGTGCCATAAACTGTGTAGGCGAAGTGAAGCGCATCGTCTTTCCCTGACGCACATGCAGATAGGGTTGGTTGCGCTGGAACTTACCACTGCAGACCTTACAGAAGGCGATACAAGAACGGTGGTTAGGATCGATATTGGCAGTAATCTTGAAGATAAAGCCCGTAAACTTCTTCTCCTCAGGCTCCACCTCACGCTCTTCGGCTTTCGTCGGCCGGGGACTGGGGGCAATCTCCACAAAACAGTTCAGCAGTTCCTGTACACCGAAGTTATTCAGGGCAGAACCGAAGAACACGGGGGCCACCTCAGCAGAACGATAGGTCTCCACATCAAATTCAGGATAGACGCCATCCACCAGTTCCAGATCCTCACGCAGTTTGGCGGCATTCTCCTCGCCCACTCGCTTGTCGAGTTCCTCACTGTCGATATCCACCTCTACTTTATCCGTCACACGCTGCTTGTCTGGTGTAAAGAGGTCGAGTTTCTGTTCGTAGATATTATACACACCCTTGAACTTTGCGCCCTGGTTAATAGGCCATGACAACGGACGCACCTTGATCTCCAGTTCCTGTTCGAGTTCATCGAGCAGATCGAAGGGATCACGCCCCTCACGGTCCATCTTATTGATAAAGATGATAACAGGGGTCTTACGCATACGGCAGACCGTCATTAACTTTCTTGTCTGCGTCTCCACACCTTTTGCACCATCCACCACGATGATAGCCGAATCCACGGCTGTCAGTGTACGGAAGGTATCCTCGGCAAAGTCCTGGTGACCTGGTGTATCGAGGATATTCACCTTGTATTCAATATCTGAGCCCTGCGGGGTATAGTCGAACTCCATCACAGAGGTCGAGACGGAGATACCACGCTGTTTCTCAATGTCCATCCAGTCGGATGTGGCAGTCTTCTTAATCTTATTGTTCTTGACGGCACCAGCCACCTGTATCTGTCCACCG
>ONNY01000153.1 GCA_900319305.1 uncultured Prevotella sp. | reverse complement strand
TTTAGATGAGGACTATTTTGAACACCTGTTAGCAGAGATACGTGAGATTCGTCTGTCTGAGCGACGGTTCTATCAGAAACTGACGGACATCTATGCGACAGCTGTTGATTACAATCGTGATGCACCGACGACAAGACTCTTCTTCAAGATGATGCAGAATAAGATGCACTATGCCGTGCATGGGCGAACAGCCGCTGAGTTGATAGTAGAGCGTGCTGATGCAGAACAAGAGCACATGGGGTTGACAACATGGGAGAATGCACCTGACGGGAAGATTGTCAAGACGGACGTATCAATAGCCAAGAACTATCTGAAAGAGATGGAACTGGCAGACATGGGACAACTGGTAAACGGTGTTCTCGAGTTAGCAGAGCGAATGGCTAAGCGGCATATTCCTATGACAATGGAGGACTGGGCCAAACAGATTGACACCATCTTAGCGGCTGGTGGTAATGAAGTGCTGCAAACAGCAGGTTCTGTAACAACGGAAGAAGCCAAAGAACATGCCGAGACTGAATTTGAAAAGTACCGCATAGTACAGGATCGTTTGTTCCAGAGCGACTTTGACAAGTATTTGGGTGAATTACCTTTTGAAGGTGAGTAAGATTCCTGTATGCAACCTATTTTTTATACACCATGCGGTTCAAGGATAAAATGGCAGAAGTATATGAAACAGATATTCCTAATAATTTTTTTCCTCTTGCCATTGAAAAGTATAGCTCGGGTGAATCTGAACGACTCGGCACTGATACCTGTTGATTCAACGGTGAGAATCGGCCACCTGCCCAATGGCCTCACCTATTATATCAAGTACAACAACTGGCCTGAGAACAGGGCGAGCTTCTATCTGGCGCAGCGCGTGGGTAGTCTGCAGGAAGAGGACAACCAGCGGGGACTGGCCCATTTCCTGGAGCATATGTGCTTCAATGGCAGTGAGCATTTCCCGGGGAACCGTGTGGATAGTTTCTTCGAGACATCGAGGAGACGGTCTATAACATCGACGACATCCCGACAACCATCAGTCAAGAGAAACTTGACAGTTGCCTGCTGGTGCTCTACGACTGGGCCAACGGACTCTCACTCGACTCCGCAGAGATTGAAAAAGAGCGTGGTGTGATACACGAGGAATGGCGCTCAGGGCGAAGTGCCACCTCCAGGATCTATGAGCGCCAGTTGCCCCTACTCTACCCTGATAGCAAATATGGTCACCGACTGCCCATCGGACTGATGGACATCGTCGACAACTTCAAGCATCAGGAACTGAGGGATTACTATGAGAAATGGTATAACCCGGAAAACCAGTGCGTCGTTGTGGTGGGTGACATCGATGTGGATCAGACGGAAGCCAAGATCAAACGGCTCTTTGGCGACATTCGCCCCAAGGGTCAGTCAGGCAAGGTGGTCACGGTGGAAGTACCCGACCATTCAGGCATCATCTACTCCATCGACCACGACAAGGAACTGCAGGGCAACTCCATCTTCCTGCTCTTCAAGCACAGAGCCTCCACACCGGAAGAGCGTAAATATGTAGGTTACTGGACAGACTGTCATAAGACCTCTGCAGCGCTCTCCATGCTCAACACGCGATACGAAGATGCAGCCCTGAAGCCAGATTGTCCATACCTGTCGGCCTCAGTCGATGATGACGACTACTGCATGTCGAGCACCAAGGAAGCTTTCAGCATCTCCTGCGAAGCAAGGGACAGCATGCAGGCCCAGGCCTTGACGGCAGCACTCATCGAATGCAGACGGGCAGCTGAATACGGCTTTACGGAAGAAGAATACCAACGCTACAAAGCCAATCGGATCTCCAGCTTGGATAATCTGCTGATGTCGGCCGACAAGCGCGAGAGCACCACGCTTGTGAGTGAGTATTACAACCATTATCTCTATGGCACTGACATCTCCTCCCTCGAGGATTATGTCGCCATCCAGAAAGCCATCACCAACCAGACCACCCTCCAAGAGGTCAACCAGCGGATGAGAGAACTGCTGCCCGAGCGTAACGACAACATGGTGATTGGCAGTTGGAACATCGAGAAAGACAGTGCCTATTACCCCACAGAGGAAGAACTCGAAGCAGCCCTGACGGCTGGTAGGGAGGTTCCGTTGACACCTTATGTGGATGAGCTTAAAGGCGCCAAACTCCTGAATGAACTGCCCCAGAAAGGCACCATCGTCAGAGAAGACTCCGTACCCGAATTCGGCTTCACCCGCCTCTCACTGAGCAATGGTGCCACTGTACTGATCAAGCATACCGACATCGACAAGAGTCAGGTGCTCTTCAAAGCCTATGGTAAGTGCGGTTGGTCGCGGTATGGCGAAGAGGATGATCCAAACATCTCCATGCTGGGCAGTATCGTTTTTGGAAACAACGGACTCACCGTCTCTCAGATCGGAAAGCTGTTAGCAGGCAAGCGCGCCAACCTGAGCAATGCCATCAATCAGCGCTACTACACCTTTACAGGCAGTGCGAATCCTGTAGATCTGGAGACGCTGATGCAGCTGATCCATGCTGAATTCACAAACGTCAGCAAAGACACAGCGGCCTATCAAAAGGCCATCAAAGAGACGGCTATCAGTCTCAAGAATCGCAAGACCGATCCAGAATGTGCTTTTTCAGATTCCGTCCATGTCATCTCTACAGATCATCATCCGCGCTTTAAGTTGTTCACAGAAGACGACTTGGCGAAGGTCAGCCACGATCGTATCCTGTCCATCATTCAGGAACAGACCTCAGCCGCCCAGAACTTCACCTTCTTGTTTGTTGGAAACTACAATGACTCCACTATCCGTCCGTTGGTAGAACAATACCTGGCCTCCCTGCCCAACCGTCAGGAACTCTCACAAGGTCCCTTTATCAACAACTGGCTGAAGAGAGATGCCACCTGTCATTTCAAACGCAAGATGGAGACGCCCAAGACGATGGTTCACTTGGATTGGTTCACGGAGGCACTCCCCTATACCCTCGACCATTACATCAAGGCACAGACAGCCTGCGAGATCCTCAACCTGCTTTATAAGAACATCATCAGAGAGGAGAACAGTGCCACCTATGGCTGTTATGCAAGCTACTACATGATTCGGGACGACAAAGACGGTTGTCAGATTGGTTTTACCGCCGAATGCGAGATGAAGCCGGAGATGTGCGACTCGGTATTAGCGATGATGAAGACCATCTTCAGCAACATGACAAAGGAGATCGACGAGACCCTATTCAGGAACGCCAAGGAAAGTCTGTTAAAATCGTACGATGAACTGGTGAAGACCGCCAACGGTTTCTGGCTAGACACCATGTGGAGAAAAGTGAGTTCAGGCATCGACTTCTATACCGACAGACGCAAGCTGATAGAACAGCTCACGCCCGACGAACTCCTGTCGTTCATGAAGGTCTTCCAAACCCACGCCCACAACAGCGAGACCCTCATGCAACCGGAATAAAAAAAGGCGAGACGCATTTGTGAAGCGCCTCGCCTTTAGTTTACACCTTAATGAAGTTCATTTTCCTACGGTTGCCCTTCGGACGCACGGCGAAGTGAATCCAATACCGACCTGAGCTGTTCTTCTCGATGAATAGTTCATCATAGTCCCGTTTGGTACCATCCGAGATGTCCAGTAGGATAGCGGCATAGCGTATTGCCTGCTCAAATCCCGACACGTGGATATCCACCGCGCATCCCGTCAGATGGTTGCTCGTTGGGGCACCGCCCGCTAACTTATTCACCTCCGGAGACCGATAACCCGAATTTATGATAATGCCCTTCTTGCGTCCCGCTGGTAGCAAGCGACCTTCGGTCGAGCGCGGCAAGCTCAGGGACCGTTCCGACGGTTGGTGAGCCTGTCGAACCACATCTTGGGGATAGTCCCTAGGATACAACGTATTATAAGAATACCTCAAATCCTCCAACCAGTTCTCACAGAGATTCTTCAGGTTTTCGATCGCTACCCGACTTGGAATGTTTCCATCTTCAGTCTTATAACTTGTCTTTGTCAACTCCCCGAGCGTAAAATGCTCGGAGAGTTTCATGTCCTTATTCATACTTACTTCTTTCATTATCTTATTGTTTTGATTGAAAAATCAAATGCCGCGCCGCCGCACCGCCGCGGCATTCATATTGATTATAATAGGATCGTCCCGGATTTGCGGAACAAGGCCCTTTGTGTACCCCTTTCTTCGCTGATCTTCTCTATCAGATGATCACGATGCAGACGCGTGACCTTCTTACGAGCCGAGCCACTGCTACCCAGATTAAAGCACCGCATTACATCCTCAACGGTGAATTCCTCAGGCAAACGGTTGAAACACTCAATGGTCTTCTGATTCCTCCGTACGTTCACAGAGGCATCACGATTCTTATTCTCGAAATACGCCTCCGCCATCGCCCCGAAATAGTGACGCTGACAGGCATACTGGATATTGACGATCAACTCAGCCAGTCGCCAGTCCTTTTCATCCGTCTCAAACTCACCACACCAATATGAGCCATCCTGTTTGATCTGATCCCAGTGGCGCATCACGATAAAAGGTGCGGAGAAATTCAGACCATGGTAGGCACAGCGTTTCAGCAGCATCTCATCCGCCTTGGATTCATTCTCCTTGGCATCCTCCATACGGCGCGCCGTCCAGTCGTAGAGTTCATCTACAATCTTCTGCACGGAGAGTTCGCCCTTCATACGATCCAGTTTCTCAGCCCAATCCTTCAGACGGTTGTCACTGTCAAGATCCACCAGACGCTCACGACTCATCATCTC
>ONNY01000144.1 GCA_900319305.1 uncultured Prevotella sp. | reverse complement strand
GAAGGCCGTTCGTCAGCGTTATCATAAGACGCTGATTGTGAAACTCTCGCCCAATGTGACGGATATCACTGAGATTGCACGTGCTGTGGAGGCTGAGGGTGCCGATGCCGTTTCACTCATCAACACATTGATGGGAATGGCAATCGACATCGAGAGGCGCAAACCCTTGCTCAGCATCCGTACGGGAGGTCTGAGCGGACCTGCTGTCAAACCTGTTGCCCTGCGTATGGTGTGGCAGGTGGCGAAAGTCGTAGGCATCCCTGTTGTCGGCTTAGGCGGTATCTCTTGTGCGAAGGATGCCATCGAGTTCCTGATGGCTGGTGCTACTGCCATCGAGATAGGTACTGCCAATTTCCTCGATCCTGCCGTCAGCATCAAGGTGAGGGATGGGATAGAGGAATGGCTCGATGCCCACGGGTGTCAGTCAGTGGAGGAAATCATTGGTGTGATCGATTGATCACACCTTTTTTTATGGCTAATATGGCACAAAATTTGGGGGCTGCCAACTGACAGCCCCCAACCAACACAAAAACTAAACTAGACTTAACTAAAGCATATCAGGATTTTCCCAAACCCCTAAATGCAGTGCAAAGATACGACTAATTTCGGATTCCACAAAGAAAAAAACCTAATATTTTATATTTCTACAAACAATTGTTACCTTTTGAGCACTTTTTTAACAAATAGTAATCCAAAATCGTCATTGCAGCCATTGATTCGACAATTGGAACGGCTCTTGGCAGCACACACGGATCATGTCGGCCTTTGGCTTTGAAGGTGGTCTCATTTCCCTCCTTATCTACCGTCTCCTGATCTGTCAGGATCGTAGCGACAGGTTTGAATGCCACTCGGAAGTAGATGTCCTGTCCGTTGGAGATACCACCCTGGATGCCGCCACTATGGTTTGTCTTCGTCGTGATCTGTCCTTCGATATTCTGAAACACATCATTCTGCTCTGATCCGCGGGCTGTGACACCCTCGAATCCCTCACCGTACTCAAAGCCCTTCACAGCATTGATGCTCAGCATCGCACTGCCTAAGGCTGCGTGGAGCTTGCCGAATTCAGGCTCTCCCAGTCCTACGGGACAGCCCTTGATGACACAGGTAATCACACCTCCTATGGTGTCACCCTCTTGTTTCATCTGGGTGATCAGCGCCTCCATCTCTTTCGCCTTCTCTGCATCCGGACAGCGTACAGCGTTGCTTTCCGTCTGCGTGAGGTCATATAGGTGATAGTCGCGCTCCAATGCAATCGGCCCCACCTGTGAGGTATAGGCCTGTACGCTGATACCTAGTTGCTTGAGTACGAGTTTGGCCAGTGCACCACCCACACAACGGCTGATGGTGATACGGGCAGAGGAACGTCCGCCACCCCGATGATCCCTCACACCGTACTTCTGTTCATAGGTATAGTCGGCATGCGACGGACGGAACAGACATCTCAGGTTCTCATAGTCCTGGGAGTGCTGGTTCGTGTTCCTGACAATGAAACCGATGGGACATCCCGTCGATTTCCCCTCAAACACACCACTGAGCAGTTCCACCTTGTCGGCTTCCTGTCTGGAAGTGGTGATACTGCTCTGTCCTGGGCGCCTGCGGTTCAGTTCCTGCTGGATGAATTCCAGGTCGATGTCGATGCCTGCAGGCATCCCGTCGATCACGCCGCCTACGGCCTCACCGTGACTTTCTCCGAAGGTCGTCAGCGTGAATAGGTTTCCGAATGTGTTACGTGTCATATAGAGTGGGGGCTTATGTGTTGTTAATGATCTGATTAGTGACAGTGTCCGCAGCCACAACCGCCTTCGTGCTCGTGATGATGATCACAACCCTCATGATCGTGTCCGCAGCCCTCGTGATCACAACCTCCGCAGTTGTGTCCACATCCGCCTGTCAGATGCTTGATCAGGTGCTGCACCTCTTCCTCTGTGGCATCGCGATTCTCAATCACCCTGCCAGTGAAGTTCAGGAGTTTACCAGCCAACGGGTGGTTGGTATCTACCGTCACACCGTCTTCCTCGATCTTCACCACCTTGGCCATAAACTGATGATCCTCATTGTCCATCAGGGTGATGGTGGCTCCCTCGAAGATATTCTCGTGGTCGAAATGTCCGTTGATCATGAAAACGCTGCGATCCAGTTTGTGCTTACCCTCTGGCACGTATTCGCCAAAGGCCTCGCCTGGATGCAGGGTGAAATCAAAGTGTTCGCCCTTCTCCAGACCGCTCACTTCCTCCTCGAAACGGTCGAGTGAGATGCCGAATCCTGTGATAAACTCAAACGGACGCTCGTCACCGGTCTGCTCTTCCAGCTGCTTCTCGCCGTTCTCGGCTACACTGTACAACTGATATACTACTGATAAAAACTTGTTTTGTGGCTTATCCATACCTTATTTATATATAACTGTTTAATTTGCGCTGCAAAATTACGAATTTTAATCCATAAACATACTATTTTAAGGCGAAAATCTTCTTTTTTCTCTATTTCCACGATTATTTGACCTTCATCAACAAAAAGGCTGTTATCGCACACAATTCCTCAAAAATGTTGTGAGGTTTCAAAAATCGTCGTACCTTTGCAGCGTCAAAAGAAAAAAACGTATGCTAAAAAGAGGCTACGTGAACAGGATAACAAATAATAAAAGTAGGAGTGGAGTGACACACCGCTCTGAGTAAAGAAAAGAAAGGGTAAAAAGATGAAAAAGATGATTTTGACATTAGTTGCAATGCTGTGTATGACAACCGCATTTGCAGAAGGTGAGAAGGCAGCCAATGTTAACAACGTCGAGGCTTACGAGCTAAACATCAACATGAATAAGCTCTTTGTAGCTCTCGATCTTGCAAACGACCAGAAAGAGGCCGTTGCCGATATTCACCACACATTCGCTTCTGAGCTTAAGTTTGCTGCTCAGTACGCCAACAACGATCGTAAGGCACTTGTGGCCCGCGCTATCGAAAACGACGTGAAGTGGATGCGCTACGTGTTGAACGACAAGCAGTACCGTACTTATCTGACACTGCTGAACACAACGTTGAACAACCGTGGTATTAGAGAGTAAGAAAAACGAGGGAAACGTGTAATTATTATTAGTCAAAGCAGGAGGCATTCCGAGAGGGATGCCTCTATTTTTGTGCAAAAAACTTGCAAGTTCCAGATTTTTTTATTTATTTTGCAGTCAGAAACTAATAATCGAAACGCATATGAGAAGTATTAAAACGATTCTTTTGTCGCTGGCAGCCGCTCTATTTGTGAGCTGCGGCACTACGAAGACAGTGCCCATTACGGGTCGTCAACAGAGTCTGATGGTGAGCGATGGCGATGTGCTCAGCCTCTCCAATCAGCAGTATCAGGAGTTTATGAAGACAGCCAAACTCTCTACCAACGCCGAAAACACTGCGATGGTGAAACGGGTGGGGCAGAACCTGGCCACTGCAGTGACTAACTATATGAATGCCAATGGTATGGGTGCTGATTTGCAGAACTTCAACTGGACCTTCAACCTGGTAGAGAACAAGGAAGCCAATGCCTGGTGTATGCCGGGTGGACTGATCTGTGTGTATGAAGGTATCCTGCCGCTCACAAAGGATGAGCCCTCTCTGGCCATTGTCCTGGGTCATGAGATTGCCCACGCTGTGGCGCGTCACTCTGCCGAGCAGATGAGTACGCAGATCAAACAGCAGTATGGTATGCAGATCGGTGCAGCCGTTCTGGGTGGTATGGGCGTAGGTTCCAACACCTCTTCTATTATTCAGGCGATTGCAGCCCAGGGTTTTAACTTCAAGAATCTCAGTTATTCACGTAGTCACGAGAGTGAGGCCGATCACATGGGACTGATCTTTGCTGCTATGGCAGGCTATGACCCGCAGGTGGCTGTTGCCTTCTGGCAGCGTATGGCAGCAGCTTCCAACAACCAGAGGTCGGAGTTCTTCAGCGATCACCCCTCGGATGCTACTCGTATCAAGCAGATCCAGGGCTGGATGCCCGAGGCCCTGAAATACTACAAGGGCAATTCTGCTTCTGCTACCACAAAGTCGGCTTCTACGAAGACCACTTCCAGCAAAACCACTAAGACGCTCCACATCTCTACGAAAAAGAAGAAATAAGGTCTTAGATTGTTCCCACGTTGGGAATGAAATATTCCCAGCCTGGGAATGAAAAGTTCCCACGTTGGGAATAAATTCAAGGAATCAGAGCA
>ONNY01000141.1 GCA_900319305.1 uncultured Prevotella sp. | reverse complement strand
AAGGTCTGCAACCTGCTCCGTCAGGAGCGCCAGAATGAGATCTATCATGCTTCTGCCCATAAGACGCAGAAGCGAAATGAAATGTCCTGCTATGAAAACTCATTGCAGGACATCAAGGTGATGCTCAAGAAAAACACGGGTTACATGTGTTCAGAGCAGTTCCGTCAGGTACAGGATGACATCCGTCATTACCTGGACCAGGAATAGACTATTCCGTGATGATGATACCACCCATCGGCTGGATCGTCACCTTCGCTTCTCCATTCTTTCCAACCTTCAGGGGCTTCAGTTCTGAGGCCGGCAGCAGTTCTCCTTTCTTCAGGGGCTTGTCGGTGTAGTAACGCACCGTCTTACCTGCCAGCATCGGCAGCTGAAGTGTCAGCACTTTCTTCTCCTGGGTGCCGTTCAGACCAGCCACATACCACTTGTTGCCTGTTGTGCGACGTGCCAGTACCACATACTTGGTGGGATAACCCTCAACGAACTGTGTCTCCTCCCAGGTGGTAGGAATCTCCTTCAGGAAGTTCAGTTCATGCTGCGGCAGTTCCTCGAGGTTGTTGGGGTAGATGGCGACGCAGTTCACGCTTGTCTGAAGCACGATGGCTGATGCCATCTCAAACACATCACTGGTATAACGCTGATGACGGCTCTTGTTGTCACGGCTCATGTGGTGGTTCATGATCACACCGCCCCAGTCGGCTGCTGCCACTGCATTGCGGGAGAAGGGGTGCATGGTCAGTTCGAAACCTTCCTGCTTGGCGTGGTGCTCGGAGAAGAACACATTCTCTGAAGCCAGGAAAGCCTCACTGGCCACATAGTTAGGATACATACGCTCCCAGCCACGGGGTAGGGTACAGCCGTGGAAGATCACCTGCAGACCGTGACGGTTGCCGTCGGCGAGGATGTCCTCATAGAGTTTCATCATCTCCTGCTTGTCACTGCCGAAGAAGTCCACCTTGATACCGGCCACGCCGATCTTCTCCATCCATGCCATCTCACGCTCACGGGCGATCGAAGTGCTCATGCCGTTGTGAGGTCCCTGAGGGGCATCGTTCCAGGTGCCGTTGGAGTTGTACCACAGCAACAGGCGCACACCCTTGCTCTGGGCATACTGTGACAGTTCTTCAATGCGGTCACGACCGATCTGGGTATCCCAGAGGGCATCCACAAGCGTGTATTCATAACCCATCTCTGATGCCAGGTCGATCATCTTCACCTGATCCTCGTAGATGGTCGAGTTGTCCTGCCAGATGAGCCAGCCCCAGGTGTAACGGCCCGGGCAGTATTCCTGTTTGGCCTCATAGAGCGGCTCCACCACATCATAGGGGATGGTGGTCTCCACGATGGGTTTCAGGGTAGCACCGACGGTGATGGTGCGCCAGGGGGTAGAGCCCGGCAGGTTGATGCCGGCATAGTTGCTACCCATTCCCTTCATCTCACCCGGGTTGGGGAAGGCGATGGTATAGCCCTTGCCCTGCTCAAAGTCACTCAGGTGTGCACCCACGTAGTTGCTGCCTACACCCGTCTCACTGACGAGTACCCAGCCGTCTTCACCGATACGGAAAAGACAGGGGAAGGTGTATCCCTCGCCGAAGGCCGACGGAACGTTCAGGGCTGCATCAGCCTTGTATTCCTCCTCATAGGACGGCTTCGTCTGGGCGAAACCCACCATGGGCTTACTCTGCGGACAGATGAAACTGGTGGCCTGGTCGGGGAAGTTGAAACCGGTGGCCTCGCTCTGGATGACGACACTGTTCGTGTCCTTCAGTTTCCCTTTCTGTAAGGTGTAACGGAAGGCGATATCGTTGTCTGATACCACGAAGGTGACCACCATCGGCATATCGTCGGCATTGGTCAGGGTAACATCCAACTGGTTGGCGACGAAGTGTGAACTCGCGGTCTTCGTGCGGGTCATGGTGTAGGTCTTATCCACACTGCTCTGCTGACTGTCCGTCAACTTCAGCCCCTTGGTGTAATCACCGATGTCGGTCTTCAGACCTAAGGCAGACGGTGTCATCATCATTTGACCGTCATAGTTGACGGTATAGGTAGCCTGTCCGTCCTGACAGGTGATATCCACTTTCAGTTTCCCGTTGGGAGATGACACACTGACGACCTGTGCCATCGCCGTGAGGGTTGACACCACTAACACACTAAACAAAAACAATTTCTTAGTCATAATCTGTTGATAATTTATAGTTTCTGGTTTGAAAATCGCCCCGGTCCTGATGACCGGAGCGATTTCTTTATATGAGCGTGACATCCTGGATATGTCGGATGTCTGGCGTTTGACCGATGGTACCAACGATGGAGACAATGTCGAAGCGGATCGGTTGCCGTATGTGCTTGTACTTCACATAGTGGTTGATGGCCTGTTGGAGATTCTGTAGCTTGTGGAAGTCGATCGCCTCTTCAGGTTCTCCGAAGACACTGTTCTTGCGGGTCTTCACTTCCACGAACACCACGGTGTTCCCGTCGATGGCGATGATGTCGATATCACGCCGTCCAGACTTCCAATCGCGCTCTACAATGGTGTAACCTTTCTGCTCCAGGTAGGCTGTAGCCAGGTCTTCACCCCATTTCCCCAGTTCGTTGTGCGCCGCCATTTATGCCTGAGCCTCGTCGGCCTCAGTAGCCTTGAACTGCTCGAGGTCCTCTACCTGGAAGGCCTTGATGTAAGCACTCTTACCATAGACGTCCTCCTCCGTCATGCGGACATAGACGTTAGCACTCTTCTCGAAGAGTTCGGGTGCCTTGGTGGCATCGCGCAGGATGAGCAGACTCATCACCAGTTCGGCAGTCATGTCGTACAGACGACGGGCGAGGAAGTCCTGAGCGTCCTGATTGTCGAGGGCCTTGACATTGTTAAGAGCCTCCTCGTAAACGGGGATCAGTTTCTCCACACGGGCCTTCAGGTTCTTCAGACTGTCGCTCACCTCGAGGTTAGCCAACATATCCTTGATATTGTTCAGCATGGTGCCGTTGGTGATGTAGCGGATAGCAGCCACCACCTGCAACTGCGTCGTACCCTCGTAGATAGAGAAGATACGGGCGTCGCGGAACAGACGCTGGCTCTTGTACTCCATGATGAAACCTGAACCACCGTGGATGCTGATGGCATCGTAGGCGTTCTGGTTGGCATACTCAGAGTTCATACCCTTGGCCAGTGGTGTGAAGGCATCAGCCAGACGCTGGTACTTCTTCAACTCCTGCTTCTCCTCGGGCTCCAGTTTGCGATCGCGCTCGATGTCCTCGAGGCACTTGTAGATATCTACATAGCAGGCTGTTTCATAGAGCAGTGCACGACCGGCATCCAGTTTAGCCTTCATGCGAGAGAGCATATCATAGACAGCGGGGAAGTTGATGATCTTATCACCAAACTGCTGACGCTCCTTAGCGTACGCCAGACCCTCATTGTAAGCCTCCTGCTCAACACCTACAGACTGTGCAGCAATACCCAGACGGGCACCGTTCATCAGAGCCATCACGTACTTGATCAGACCCAGACGTGTGCTACCGCAGAGTTCAGCCTTTGCGTTCTTATAAGTCAACTCACAGGTAGGTGAACCGTGGATACCGAGTTTGTGCTCGATGTGACGCACGTTCACACCACCCTGGCGCTTGTCGTAGATGAACATCGACAGACCACGTCCGTCCTTGGTGCCCTCCTCAGAACGAGCCAGTACGAGGTGGATGTCTGAGTCACCGTTGGTGATGAAACGCTTCACACCGTTCAGGCGCCAGCAGTTCTCCTTCTCGTCGAAGGTAGCCTTCAGCATCACGCGCTGCAGGTCAGAACCAGCATCAGGCTCGGTCAGGTCCATACTCATACCCTCACCAGCGCAAACGCGGGGGATATACTTCTGGCGCTGCTCCTCTGAACCGAACTCGTACAGAGTGTCGATACAGCTCTGCAGGCTCCAGATGTTCTGGAAACCGGCATCAGCAGCCGAAATCATCTCAGAGAGCATGGAGAACACAGCGTTAGGCAGGTTCAGACCGCCATAACGGCGAGGCATACTGACACCCCACAGACCAGCCTTACGGGTGGCGTCGAGATTCTCGTAAGTCTTGCTTGCATAGATCATACGACCGTTCTCGAGGTGTGGACCTTCGAGGTCAACAGCCTCAGAGTTTGGCTCGATGATATTGGCAGCCACGTCGCCAGTGATGTCGAGAATCTGCTTGTAGTTCTCGATGGCATCCCCTTTTCTTTCAGCTCAACGATACGAGCCATCAGGGGGTGGTTCAAGTAGAACCCGATCTCAGGATGATCGCTATAATAGTTTGCCATATTATTCTTTTTTTGCAACGTTGTCCGTTGCTAATTATTACTTACTGTTCTGCTTATAATACTTAATCAGCTTGGGTACAACCTCCTCAACAGTGCCAACGATCACGTAGTCTGCAATCTTGTTGATGGGGGCATCGGGATCGCTGTTCACAGAGATGATGATACCAGAGTCCTGCATACCAGCGATATGCTGGATCTGTCCAGAAATACCACAGGCGATGTACACCTTCGGATGAACGGTGACACCTGTCTGACCAATCTGACGGTCGTGATCCAACCAACCAGCATCTACGGCAGCACGAGAACCACCAACCTCACCATGCAGCACCTTGGCCAGGTCGAACAGCAAGTCGAAGTTCTCCTTCGAACCCATACCGTAACCACCTGCCACCACGATGGGCGCACCCTTTAGGTTGTGCTTGGCAGCCTCTACATGGTGGTCGAGCACCTTTACGACGAAAGCCTCGGGGCTTACATACTTGCTTACCTCGGGATAAACCACCTCCTTCTTGCAGGCACCCTCGTAGATAGCCTTCTGCATCACACCAGAGCGGACAGTAGCCATCTGAGGACGATGGTCGGGGTTCACGATGGTAGCCACGATGTTACCACCGAAAGCAGGACGGATCTGATAGAGCAGATTATCATAGTGCTTACCAGCCTTGTTATCGTCGTACGGACCAATCTCCAACTCTGTGCAGTCAGCCGTCAGACCAGAGGTCAGCGATGACGATACACGAGGACCGAGGTCACGACCAATCACGGTAGCACCCATCAGACAGATCTGGGGCTGCTCCTCCTTGAAGAGGTTCACGAGGATATCGGTGTGGGGAGCAGAAGTGTAGGGGAACAGTTCCTTGGCATCGAACACAAACAGTTTATCAACACCGTAAGGCAGAATCTGATCCTCAACCTTGCCCTTGATGCCAGTACCGGCCACAATGGCGTGGAGTTCCACCTTCAGTTCATTGGCGAGTTTGCGACCCTTGGTCAGCAACTCCTGAGATACTTCCTGTACCTGAGTACCTTCAATTTCGCAATATACAAATACGTTATTCATATCTCAATTAACCAATAATCTTTTCTTCCAACAATTCTTTGATCATTCCCTCGATATCAGCATCAGAAGCCGTCAAAGTCTTCGACTCCTTAGCCTGGAACACGATGTTCTTGATGGCCTTC